>JBDTTO010000904.1:0-2093 GCA_039930585.1 Gemmatimonadaceae bacterium | reverse complement strand
GGAGTATCTCGAGGAGCGCTATCGCCCGAGTCCGTTGTTACGCAAAATCGCGACCAGCGGCGGCCGGTTGCTTGCATGACCGAGCCCATTTCGGTTCCAACCGGTCAATCGGAAGAGGATCTCGCAAAAGCGGTCATCGACCGAATGGTGCAGGCAGATTCGTTTTCACGATGGCTCGGCGTTGAGACTGTGGACGTGGCACCTGGACGCTCCGTCATTCGGATGCGCGTTCGCAGCGACATGCTGAACGGACTTGGTGGCGTGCATGGTGGCGTTGTGTACTCGCTGGCCGACAGCGCGTTTTCGTACGCCACGAACAACACCGGTGTGATCAGTGTCGCCATCGATTGCACGGTCAACTATCCGGCCGCGGTGCGCGTTGGTGATGTGTTGACCGCTACGGCGGTCGTGGAGTCCTCCGGCAATCGACTGGCCTTTTGCAGCGTGACTGTGCGCAATCAGGAGAACGCGATTGTCGGTCACTTTCGCGGAACGGTGTATCGCACGCTCAAACCGCACTTTCCACCGTCGGTCTGACCCGGCAGTTGTACGCGAGAGATCGGCACGCAGGGCGCAGGCATGCACAGCGCAACACGCACAGCGCAACACGGACGGCGTAACACGGACGGCGCAACACGCACGGCGCAACACGCATTCGAGTTTGTTCATCACGAATAGATCCTGGATATCATGAGCGATACGGCAGCCACATCCAACGCATACATCATTGACGGCGTTCGTACCCCAATCGGGAATCTGGGCGGCGCGCTGAGTTCCGTGCGCGCAGACGATTTAGGCGCACACGTGATTTCGTCGTTGATGGCGCGTTTCCCGAACTTTGATCAGTCGCGTATTGCCGACGTCGTTATGGGGTGCGCCAATCAGGCGGGCGAAGACAATCGCAATGTGGCGCGCATGTCGGCGCTGCTTGCCGGTTTGCCGGTTTCCGTTCCCGGAGAAACGGTTAATCGCCTGTGCGCCTCTGGCTTGAGCGCAGTTGCAAGCGCTGCTCGTTCACTGAAAACCGGTGAAGGCGATTTCTACATTGCGGGCGGCGTTGAGAGCATGACACGTGCGCCGTTTGTCTTGTCCAAAGGTACGACGCCATTTGCGCGCGATGTTCAACTGTTTGATACGAGCCTGGGCTGGCGCTTCGTGAATCCGAAGATGAAAGCCATGCACGGCACGGATTCGATGGGCGAAACCGCAGAAAATGTGGCCGAACAGTTTGGAATTTCGCGTGAAGCGCAGGATGAATTTTCAATGCGTTCGCAACAGAAAGCGGCCGCAGCGCGCAGCGCGGGTCGTCATGCGGAAGAAATTGTTGGCGTGTCAATTCCGCAGAAGAAAGGCGACGCGAAGTTGGTGGATCAGGATGAATTTCTGCGTCCCGACACAACGATGGAAATACTTGGCAAACTCAAACCGGCATTTCGTTTTGACGGCAAGGGCAGCGTCACTGCAGGCAACGCGGCCGGATTGAATGACGGTGCTGCGGCGTTGTTGCTCGCATCTGAGAAGGGCGTGAAAGAAGCGGGACTCACGCCAGTTGCGCGGGTGATTGCGAGCGCGGCGGCCGGCGTCGAACCGCGCATCATGGGTATGGGTCCGGTGCCTTCAACGAAGCGCGCGCTTGAACTCGCGGGACTGACGCTCGATCAAATTGACGTCATCGAACTGAACGAAGCATTTGCCGCGCAGGGCATTGCGGTGCTGCGCGAATTCGGCCTCAAGGACGATGATGCGCGCGTCAACATCAACGGCGGCTCGATTGCAATCGGACATCCGTTGGGCATGAGTGGTGCGCGCCTGGTGTTGACGGCAACGCGCGAACTGCAGCGCAGCGGCAAACGTTATGCGTTGTGCACGATGTGTATCGGCGTTGGCCAGGGTTTCGCGATGATCATCGAACGGGTGTAACGAGGCGCTGCCATGATTTACGAATTCGACGGTTTTATTCCGGTCGTACATGAAACGGCGTTTGTGCATCCGAACGCATCCGTCACGGGCAACGTGATCATTGGCGCCGATGTGTACGTCGGTCCCGGCGCGGCAATTCGTGGCGACTGGGGCGGTATCATCATCGAGGACGG
>JBDTTO010000903.1:0-2094 GCA_039930585.1 Gemmatimonadaceae bacterium | reverse complement strand
CCTGTTGCGCGACACACGTTGATCCAACAAAAGTGACCGCCGCAATATCAGGATGATCACAGATAGCTTCGGACGTTTGCTGCGCACCATGCACAACGTTGAACACACCGGCAGGCAATCCCGCTTCCATCAACAGCTCCGCAATACGCATGGCCGATAGAGGTACGTACTCCGACGGCTTGAGCAGCATGGTGTTGCCAAGTGCGATGGCGTTGGGGATGGTCCAATGAGGAACCATTGATGGGAAGTTGAACGGAACGATTGATGCTACCACACCGATTGGTGTGCGCTCACTTCGGCATTCAACACCGCGGCTGACTTCGAGAATTTCGCCAGTCGCGATTTGTGGCAACGAGCACGCAAACTCGGTCAACTCAATCGCCTTCAGCCACTCGGCACGTGCTTCACTCATGACTTTGCCGTGTTCTTCAACAATCAACGCGCTCAATTCGTCGAGGTGTTTCTCCACGAGCGCGCGATAACGAAAGAACACCTGCACGCGCTCCTTGATGGGCAACGCGCTCCAACCAGGTAGCGCAGCGCGGGCCGCGCGAACGGCCAGGTCAACGTCGGTTGCGCCCGACATCGGCACATGCGCGATGATGGCGCCAGTTGCGGGTGCGTGCACAGGAATTGTTGCGCCGTCAACGGCAACGCGTTTTCCGCCGACGAAGTTTTGGAGAGTGCCGTATGGAACGAGGTTGGCTGTTGTCATCTCAAGGCCTACGCAGCGCTATACGTTGTGGCACCGCCAACAACCGTGCGAACTATTTTAATGTCCTTGATTGTGTCCGGCTTTACCGTGTGCGGATCGTCCGACAGCATAACAAAGTCCGCCAGTTTCCCCGCCGTGATTGTGCCTTTGCTGCTTTCTTCAAACGACGCATACGCACCGTGCAACGTGTTCACTTTTAGTGCTTCGGCAACCGTAATGCGCTGATTCACGCCCCACGAAGTTTTGTCCCAACCCGTGCGCGTCACCATACCCTGCATTCCCATCAGCGGCGCGAACGGACCTGGACTGAAATCAGAACCGGCGGCCGCATGAATGCCCGCATCCAGCATCGTGCGATACGCCATGCAGCGTTTCATCAACTCTTCACCATAAAACGGAAACTTGTCGGTGTTATAATACGCGTAGGTTGTAAACATGGCGGGAATGGCGTCGGCCGCCTTGATACGTTTGATGAGACTGTCGTTGATGAGCGTGCAATGTGTGATTTTCGGACGTGCGTTTGCTCGCGGTGCCCTCTGCTGCGCGCGTTCGAATGCCGTCAGATACATATCAATGGCTACATCACCATTGGCGTGACAGTTGACCTGAATGCCCGCACGATGCACGCGTTCTACCCACGCATCCAGTTCATCTTGCGTGTCGGTGATGTTGCCTTTGTAGCTCGTTCCGGCATACGGTGTGCTCATGGCCATCGTGCGCTCTGAAAACGAACCATCAACCGTGTGTTCGGATGTTGCACCAAATCGAATCCAGTCATCGCCAAAACCAGTGCGAATGCCATTCGTGATCATCGCATCCAGTACGCGGCCGCTTGCCTCGTAGTTCAGGCGATGCCGCAAGTCTCCGCGCGCACGTACATCCTGAATGGCCGCGAGATCTCCGCCCTCGTGATGCACAGTAGTCAGTCCATATCGTGCGAATTCCTTCGAGATATGGGCAATTCCGTCACGCTCCTGCTTGTCACGCTGGACAGCATCCAGGACCACACGTTTGCCTGCTGCATTCAATACACCCATCGCGTTGTCCGTGACACGCCCGGTCAACTCGCCGTTTGCATCCTTGTCAAACGTGCCGCCTGCCGGGTTGGGCGTCGCTTTCGTCACCTTCGCGAGTTCAAACGCGCGGCTGTTGTAGAAGGCGGTATGTCCGCCGCGATGTCGCACGATGACCGGATGATCCGTGCTCACCTGATCAAGATCCTTCATGGAGAGCTGACGTTTGTCCGTGAGTTTGGTGTCGTCGTGAAAGTATCCCGACACCCACATGCCGGCCGGCGTGATCTTCGCGCGCGCCCGAAGTTTCTCGACAATGCTCGCGATACTCACAAACTCAACTTCAAACGGATTTCCAACCAACAC
>JBDTTO010000902.1:0-2095 GCA_039930585.1 Gemmatimonadaceae bacterium | reverse complement strand
GTTGGCAGGCAGGCGACGAACGAGCGGCTTCGGCTATCGTGGAGCGTCATGCGCCGGCATTAAAGCGGTTCGCAGTCAGTCTCGGCGTGCGCGAAGAGGTGGACGAGTTGGTGCAGGATACGTTTGTGCGCGCGTTTGGTGCACTGGATTCGTTTCGTTCGGAAAGTTCATTGCGCACGTGGTTGTTTACAATCGAACGGCGCCTTGTGCTTGACCGGCGACGAACCGAAACGCGACGACGAAACGAGGTGGAAGTGACCGACAGCGATGCAGTAACCGGATACGACGCACTCGATACAATCGTTGCCGATGAAGTTCGCACACGTGTTTCGCGAGCGCTTGAAAAGTTGTCGCGGATGCAACGCGAAGTGTTCGTGTTGAGAGTTCAGGAAGGGCGTTCGTACAAGGAAATAGCAGATATTCTCGGGAGTTCCGAAGGAGCGGCCCGAGTGCACTACCACAATGCCATGCGCGCGGTAAAGGAGTTTCTCGATGACTGACTGTTCCAACGCTGAGATTCGCGATTTGTTGCCCGACTATGTGCACGATCAGCTTTCTGTTGCTGATCTCGCACGGGTTGAGCAGCATCTCGTTTCGTGCGCGGATTGCGCCGAAGAATTGGAGCTGTTGCAAACGGTGCTCGCGATACGACCAACTGTGAAAGCGGCCAACATCGCTGACATCGTGGCAAGTTTGCCGAAGCCAGGTGTGCACGCCGCGATCACAGTGCATGGTGCGAGTGACGAATCCGACAACACCGGTGTGCGCAGTATCGCGTCGGCCAGGAGTGTGGTTCGCAAGACGAGTGCTTTCCGTGACTGGCGCGCAGCCGCTGCCATTGCGGTAATCACCTTTGGTGGCCTTTCAGTCGCGATTTCACGCCAGGCGCTGATGAGCGCGACTGATGCGACTCCGTTGTCTGACACCACAGGCATGGGTGTCGCAGTACTGAACAGTGCGCCAGCATCGCTGAGCAATGCCAACGATTCCGCGGCCGCTGTCAGTGATAGCCGAGTTTCGCTGTCCGTTGGTGATTTGTCTGACTACAGCGATGAAGAGTTGCAGGCGATGATGGCCCGACTCGATAAGTGGGATGGATCTGCATCTGCCGAGCCGTTACCAGGCGTGCCAATTCTGCCGCCGGGTTCATGAGGAGGATTTCGATGTTTTCGTATCAAGCGATGCGTTTTCGCTTCTTGGTTGCCGCGCTCACGTTGGTGGCGGGCAGTAGTGCGCTTGCGCATCCGGCGCTTGCTCAAGGCGGTGACTCAACGCAGGGCGGGCGCGGTAGTCGTCGTCCGGGTGGAGCGCAGCAAGGCGCGAACGGCCGACCTGTGCTCGACCGCGCCGACGATTTCATTGACAAGATCATGCGGGAAAAGCTGCAACTCACCGATGAGCAGTCGGTGAAAATGCGGGCCCTGGCAAAACGAATTGATGTGGACCGCAGCGCCCTTCGGAAAGAAGAGCGTGAGTTCCGTGAATCGTTGAAACAGGAATTGTCGCCCGGCGTGACGCCAAACGAAGCCAAAGTTTCGGAGTTGATGAATCGCTGGCCGCTGCTGGAACGAAAACGTATCGCGCTCCAGGAGCGCGAGCAGACAGAGCTTGCGTCGTTCCTCAAGCCTGTACAACGCGCACGTTTTTTTGCTTTGCAGGACGAGATGCGTCGCATGATGCAGGAAGCACAGTGGCGTCGCGGTGACAAGGATGGCGATGGACGCGGAGGTAAGATGATGCGTGGCGATTCCACCAGCGGTCGGCCGCAGTTTCGTGGTGGCGGACGTGGTGGGCGCATTCCACCGCGTGATTCACTCAAGCCACCGCTGTAGCATTCCTTCAAACGGTGCGACAAGGGCCTCAAACCCGCTGGCCTCGATAATTTCGATGCCGGCGGTTTTTTTTGTTACTGGTCGGGTGACTACCATGCATGAGTGGCACCTGCTACCTTCGTTGTTCGCGCCACGAACCGTTTCGCCCTTGGGCGAGGCGTGAACACTGCGGCAGCGCCCGGATGGCGGAACTGGTAGACGCAGCGGACTCAAAATCCGCCGATCGCAAGGTCATGGGAGTTCGATTCTCCCTCTGGGCATGC
>JBDTTO010000901.1:0-2095 GCA_039930585.1 Gemmatimonadaceae bacterium | reverse complement strand
CCACAACGCCCGGAACAACGGTCGGGCCAGTCAGTTCATTGAAACTTGCGCATGCGGGCAGCCACATCAGCAAAACGAGACTGCACCACAGACTCAAATGCGTGCGCAGGTAATTGCGCATGTCAGCGGATTGGCAGTGTTACGCGATTAGGCCGCGCATGATTGTTACGCGTACCATCGCCAAGCTGCCCGTCGGTGTTGTAACCCCAACACCACGTTTCCCCTTCGGCCGTTGAGCCGCACGTGTGCGCCGCCGTCACGTTGAGCGATGAAAACGCGCCACCTCCCGTCGCCCGAACGGGAAGTGTCGAGTTTGTGGTAGAGCCATCGCCCAATTGCCCGTACACGTTCCGCCCCCAGCACCAGGCCTGGCCAGAACGCGTGCGCCCGCAGCTGTGCGTACTTCCAACCGACACTGATGCGAATCGCGTTTGCGTTTCAACATGCGCCGGCACATTCGAACTGGCGGATCCACCAGTGCCCAGTTGACCGTACACGTTGTTGCCCCAGCAATAGGCCTCGCTGCCGTCAGTCACGGCGCACGTGTGACCATTGCCGGCGGAAATACTGGTGAAGTGCAGGCCACCAGCCACCGCAACTGGCGCGCGCTCGGACGTGCGCGAATCGTTGCCAAGCTGTCCCGATGAATTGTCGCCCCAACAATACGCGCTGCCATCAAACGACAATCCGCAGGTGTGCGTCCAACCGGTTGACAGCGTTATGAATCGAACCGGTGCCTTGATCGTGGAGGGCACGGATCGCGAGTTTGTAGTGCCATCACCCAGCTGACCGTTTGCATTGAGTCCCCAGCACGCAGCGTCGCCGGAATTCGTGAGACCACACGTGTGGTTACGACCCGCGCGCAACAGCTGGAAAGAAATATTTCCTGCAACACGAACAGGCGCGCTGCGCGTGGACGCCGTAGCGTCGCCAAGTTGTCCGCTCTCGTTGGAGCCCCAGCAATAGGCGTCACCGCCGCTGGTCAAACCGCAGCTGTGCGCAATACCCGCAACGATCTGGGTGAATTCGATATCGCCGGCGATGGCATCCGGCGTGTCACGTGATTCGGCCTCGCCATCGCCTAATTGACCGCGATCATTGGCTCCCCAGCACAACACGCGCTTTCCACTCAGCACACAACTGTGTCGACCACCCGCCGCAATTGTTGCGCGGTCATCAGTCGAGCGCACCGTTGGTGTGACGTCAATCACAGGCGACTTAGCTCCAGTCGCGCCTGTTGCGGACGTTGATCGAGGCGCAGTTGCCCCGGCCGTAACGTTGGAGCCCGCCAGAACGGGTGAGGCGAGCCCCGGATTTGCTTTGGCAATACCACCGGCTGGCGGAATCGCCAACGCTGCTGCACGTGCCAGTGAATCCGCACGCGCCGTGACGACAGCGAGTGCGGTACTGTCAGCCTTGGCTCGGCTCACAGAATCGGACATTGAATCGACTGTTGGTGGCAATGCCACAACGGGAATCGGCTTGGGAGCATCAGCTGTTTGATTCGCCCAGTTTGCCGGCAGCGTAATGCGTCCGGTTTGCCAGGCATACATGCCAAGAGATCCGGCAGCAAACATGGTGGCAACTACTATGCCAATATTGCGCCAGGCATGCGTTGCCCGAACGGGCGTCGTTGCCCACGACGGTGCGTCATCATCCTCTTCATGTGCGCCAGTCGTGACCGGAACAAGCGGTGCGCGCTGATCAAGGTTGGTCGGAATAACGATCGCTTCCGACGACGGCGTGCGCGGACGAGGGAAACGCACCGTCGCCTGCGAACTTGCCGCCTCAACACTCTTGGGCGTTGGCGCGCGACCTTTTGACGCCGCTTTCACAAGATCGCGGCGCCGTTGATGCGCTTCTTCCCACTGCTTCCAGTCGGCGGGAACGACCCACGCCGTGAGAATGGTGAGAAGGCCATCGGCACCCGCCCAGCGCGCCGCAGGTTTTTTCTGCAGCATACGCTCGACGATGTACTGCATTCGCGCCGGTACGGCGTTAGGACGCAGTTCGTCAATAGTGGGAAGCTCTTCGTGTTTTTGCTTGAAGATGACGTTGTACAACGTCTCGCCTTCCCACGGGCGTTCGCCCGTCA
>JBDTTO010000900.1:0-2097 GCA_039930585.1 Gemmatimonadaceae bacterium | reverse complement strand
GCGTTGCTCGTGCTAGGTGTGTATCCGACACCAGTCGCGAGACTCGCGCGCCTCGGTGTGCCAACCGGAGCGCCCGGAGCGCAAACAGAATCACGCAACGCATCAACCGCAACATCAGTCTCTCCCACGACCGCAGCACTTCGTCCGTGATTCGGTTGGCATAAACGCCGGCCACCTGCTGTTGTTCCGACACTATCGCGAAGTGAAAAGGAGTTAAGTACACCATGGCCATCAGTCAGAATATCTTTCGGCAGTACGACGTTCGCGGTGTGGTTGGCCGAGACCTGACTGAAGAAGTGGCGTTGGGATTGGGAATGGGTTTTGCGCAGTATCTGCACAGCAAAGGCATACACGGCGCTGTTGCAGTCGGTCGCGACAACCGCCCGAGCGGCACCAAGTTGCGTGAAGCGTTGGTACGCGGGCTCACGCATTGCGGCTATGACGTGATTGATGTGGGCATTGTTCCCACGCCACTCTTGTATTGGGCCCTGCATCACGAGCCGGTTGTCGCCGGCATCCAGATTACGGGCTCGCACAATCCGCCCGAATACAACGGCTTCAAGATGTGCATCGGCACCGGTTCATTGCATGGTGCTGAAATTCAGAAGCTGTATTCGATGGTTATCGGTAACACGTTTCCATCTGGCATTGGAAGCGTGCTCGGCGCGCAGGTCATTGATCGCTACGTCAAAGATGTGGCCGAGCGTATTGGCGCTCCGATCACGCGCGCTGATGGTTCACGCCTGAAAGTTGTGTACGATTGCGGCAATGGTGCGGGTGCCGTGGTCGCTCCGCAACTCATGAAAGCACTTGGTGTTGATGGCATCGGTTTGTTTACGGAAAGTGATGGTACGTTTCCCAATCACCATCCCGATCCAACCGTTACCGAGAACCTCGTCGATCTGATCAAATCCGTTCGCGAACAGAAAGCCGATTTTGGCGTCGCGTTTGATGGCGATGCTGATCGCATTGGTTTGGTCGATGGCGAAGGCGAAATCATTTGGGGTGATCACATCCTGATTTTGTACGCACGCGATGTGCTCGCGAGAACGGGTAAGGGCCAGCCTATCATCTTTGATGTGAAGTGTTCGCAGGCATTGCCTGATGCCATTCGCGCTGCTGGCGGGGAACCGGTCATGTGGATGACGGGCCACTCGCTCATCAAAGACAAGATGAAATCTTCGCATGCGCCAATAGCCGGCGAAATGTCGGGGCACATGTTTTTCACGGAAGGATTTTACGGCCACGACGACGCGTTGTACGGCGCGGCGCGCCTGATGCGAATCGTTGCTGATTCAGGAAAGAGCGTCACGGAGCTGTTGTCCGACGTTCCGAAATTTGTTTCGACGCCCGAATTGCGCGTGGACTGCGACGATGACAAGAAGTTCGGCATCATGTCAAAAGCCATTGCACACTTCAAGTCACTGCATGACGTGATTGATGTTGACGGCGTTCGTATTCAGTATGGCGACGGCTGGGGACTCGTTCGCGCGTCCAACACGCAACCGGTGCTTGTGATGCGTTTCGAAGCGCGCACTGAAGCGCGTTTGCAGGAAATCAGAAGCGAGATGGAAAGCTGGTTGCGCGCACAGGGCGTGGATCCGACCGCGGGCGCAGGTCATTAATCGTCATACGGGACTGACGGGAATGCGCCGCAGCAGCTTGGTCTTTCTGGCTATTGCGGCAGTTGCCTTGTTGCTGCTGGGCGGTCGTGCATTCACGGCGCTGTTCGTCAACAAGGCCTGGTTTGCAGCGCTGAGCGCCGAGCCTGTGTTTTGGGAACAGGTGCAAGACACTGCGTTGCTGCGAGGCGGACTGTTCGCAGCCGGAACCCTGTTTGCATTTCTCAATCTGTTGGCGGTTCGCCTCACGATTAAGGCAGTCGCTGTTCCGTCGCGGGTTGGCAACATCGATCTCACGTCGACGCTGTCACCTCGGCAGTTGATGTCGGTGACGGTGGTGACCGCGATCGTGGTTGGGTTGGTCGTTGCGATTCCGTTTGACGATTGGACGCAAATCGCGATGGCGCGCCATGGCATCTCATTTCGCGAGATCGAATTCTACTTCCAGCGCGACCTCGGACACTACGTCTATTGG
>JBDTTO010000899.1:0-2097 GCA_039930585.1 Gemmatimonadaceae bacterium | reverse complement strand
GATCGCAACATGCAGGAAATGCCAATCGGTATTCCTGGTGAGTTGATCATTGGCGGCGACGGCGTGGCCAACGGTTACGTAAATCGCGAAGATTTGTCGGCAGAAAAGTTCGTCGCGTTCCGTGGGCAGCGCGTGTATCGCACGGGTGACCGCACGCGCCGGCTTCCAGACGGAACGATCGAATTTCTTGGACGCGCGGACGATCAGGTGAAGGTGCGCGGCTATCGCGTTGAACTTGGCGAAATTGATCACGTCTTGCGTGCACACGCGGGTGTCGAAAGTGCGGTCACATTACTTCGCGACGATCAAAACGGTGAACCACGGCTCGTTTCATATGTGGTTGCGAAACAGGAAGGGTACGCCGTTGCACATTCGGGGCGCGCCAACAGCAGCAGTCTGACGGAGTGGGCATCGGCACAGCTGCCCTCGTACATGGTGCCTGGCGCAATCGTTTTGCTTCCGTCAATGCCGCTTACACCAAACGGAAAAATCGACACGCGCGCGTTGCCCGCGCCCGATGCAGAAGAAGCTGCGACAACGCAGTTCGTTGCGCCCGAAACGCCAATTCAGATTCAGCTCGCGCAGATCTGGACTGACGTACTGAAAAAACAGCCGATTGGTTTGCACGACAGCTTCGTCGATCTGGGCGGTCACTCGCTGCTGGCAATTCGTATCCTCGGTCGCATCAGCAAGGCGTTCGGCATTCGCTTGTCGTTGCGCACGCTGTTTGATGCGCCAACGCTGGCGCAGCTCGCGGAAGTCGTTGACCTCGAGCAGCAGTTGGCGGCAGTCGAAGCACTTTCCAACGACACGACTGGTAATTGATGTCGGGAACGCCGGATTCGAACGACCCCGAGTCAACGCCCGACGCAACGGACCCGATTGCGCGTCGCAGGGCAGAGCTTGCACGCAAGCTTGCTTCGCTGTCGCCGGAAAAGCGTGCGCAGCTGGCACAGACCGCGGCGACGCAGGCCGGCGCACCAACGATTGCGACTCGCACAATTCCAAACCGCGATCGCACCAAGCCAGCGCCGCTTTCGTTCGCGCAGGAATTGTTGTGGAGACTTGAACGCGCGAGTCCCGGCCACGCGTACAATGTGCCGCGCGCTGTCCGACTGTCCGGAACCGTTGATCAGGTCGCACTCCAACGCGCGCTTGACGTGCTCGTCGAGCGGCACGAAGCGCTGCGCACCACGTTTGACTTTGTAAACGACGAACCAACGCAAATTGTCGGCGCTGCGGCGCCGGTTCTACTGCAGCACATTGATGTGAGCCACCTTCCGCCCGCAGAACGCGAGCCGGCGGCCCGTGCCCACATGCGCGAACTCTCGCGCACGAAGTTCGATCTGGCGGTTGATCATCAGCTGCGCGCGTGGTTTATCCGGTTGTCGGATGACGACAACGTACTCTTTTTGTTGTCGCATCACGTGTCGTCTGATGGCTGGTCGGGCAGCATCCTCATGCGCGAACTGACTGCGCTGTACGATGCGTTTCGCGAAAACCGCGCGCCCGCGCTTCCCGAAGTTTCTCTGCAATACGGCGACTACGCCGCGTGGCAACGTCGCACGCTATCGGGCAAGCGGCTGGATGATTTGTTGCAATTCTGGCGCAATGAGTTGGATGGCGCGCCGTTGGTGCTCGATTTTCCAACCGACCGCGCGCGCCCCAGCGTGCCTGGATTTGATGGCGCCCTGCGTGCGCTAACGATCGATACGGCTGCGGTCGAACAGATGCGCGAACTTGGTCGCGCGCAGGGCGTCACCAGTTTCATGCTGCTGCTGTCAACGCTGTACGTGCTGATTTATCGCTATTCCGGTGAAGAAGAAATGGTGGTTGGTACACCAATCGCCGGGCGCTCGTATGCCGAACTTGAAAACGTGGTTGGATTTTTCAGCAACACGCTGTTGGTTCGCGGCTCGCTTGCCGGAAATCCGACGTTCCGTGAGTTGTTGGCGCGCGTTCGCGCCTCGTCGTTGTCGGCGTTCGATCATCAGGACATTCCACTCGAAACACTGCTCACAACGCGTGGCAATGGCGATTCACCAATCGCTGCGATGCCGCAATTTGTGCTTTCAACCGAAGATCCCGATCGCGAAC
>JBDTTO010000898.1:0-2108 GCA_039930585.1 Gemmatimonadaceae bacterium | reverse complement strand
GCTCCTGCGCATCTGCAGCGCGCAACGGAACTGCACACACGGCCGCAACAAGAAGCGCACTGGAAAGTCGCATGGTTCTCCGGTAAAAAGTCACATTTGGCCGACGAAATTGTTGATCGTTTCTGACGATCAACTTCAGCCCATTGGTGCGAAAGATCAATATCGGTGTCCCAGCTCACACTATTCGGGCTTTTCGTTCGTATGAACACAAAGTCTTCCGCAAATCTGGTCTCATGGAAGGTTATTTTTCCGAACATGGGATCAGCTCGGCACCACTGTTTATGGTGTGTCACTCGCAGACATCCGCACACGCAACTGTTGGTGCGCGTTTGCAGCAACACACACGTCCGCATGCACACGCCAACGCTGGCGCGGAGTAACACTCGATGAAAGTTGCAGCATACCAGGCACCGTTGCTTGACGTCGGATCGATGGCCGCCGTGGCGCTCATTCGTGAACGGGTCGAGTGGTGTGAAGACAACGGCGTCGAAGTTTTGTGCTGCCCCGAAGGAGTTCTCGGCGGTCTCGCAGATTATTCGTCACATCCCACGCGATTTGCAATTGACGTAAAAAGCGGAAAGCTTGAAAGCATTCTTGCTCCGCTGAAAAGCAAAACGGTTACGACAATTCTCGGGTTCACCGAAATGGATGGGTATCACAGCCTGTACAATACCGCGGCTGTGTTTCACAAAGGATCGGTGATTGGTCTTTACCGAAAGCAACACACCGCGATCAATCGGTCGGTATACCGGCGCGGCGACAGAACACCCATTTTCACAATTGGTCTGCTGACGTTTGGCATCATCCTTTGTCGTGATTCCGTTTTTGCAGAACCGGCACGCACGATGGCGACCAAAGGTGCGCAGGTGTTGTTCGTGCCAACAAATTGTGGATTGCCACCAGGCAAATGTGGTCCCGACATGGTGGGACATGCACAGCGCCGCGATGCCACGCTCGCTGCGGAAAACGGTGTGCACATCGTGCGTGCAGATGTCGCGGGAACAACGTCTTCACTGACATCATTCGGCACATCCCGAATCATCAATCCCGCCGGAACAGTGCTTGCGGAAGCCAAACAGATGGTGCCCGATCTCATTGTGGCGGATATCGAGACCACCCGATAACGTGAAGGCTGGATAGCCCCTTGTCTTCTCCAGCCCGCACTCTGTGGCGCCGCCCTCCGCCGAGCCCGCGCAGTCTCTGTATGATGTCCTCACACCCCAGCAACTGGGACTACTGCACGATACGGCCGACCTGCCGCTCTCGCACAGTGAATTAAGGCATCTCGAAAGCTTCAATGATCGTGTTTCGCACGCCGAAGTCTCAAGCGTGTACGTTCCGCTTGCAGAACTGATTCGACTGCACATCATCAGCTCGGCGCGCCTGGCCAAATCGCGGTCCACACTGCTGGGCAGTGAACTGCGCGTGGCACCGTTTGTTATCGGACTCGCCGGCAGCGTCGCCGTTGGCAAAAGCACAACGGCCCGGTTGCTCGTTACGCTGCTGTCACGCGGCGCACCACAGCTCAAGGTGGCATTGGTGCCAACCGACGGTTTTCTGCTGCCCAATGAAAAGCTTGCGGCGCGCGGTTTGATGAACCGCAAGGGATTTCCGGAGACGTACGATGTGCGCGCACTCATCACGTTTCTCTCCGAAGTGAAGGCTGGACTCACCGAAGTCAGCGCGCCTGTGTATTCGCACCTCGCATACGACATTGTGCCGGATCAGCGTGTTGAGCTTGAGCGTCCGGATGTTGTGGTGATTGAAGGATTGAACATTTTGCAGATGCCGAGCGCGGGGACTGAATTGGGTAGTGTGGTTTCCGATTTTCTGGACTTTTCGATTTACGTGGACGCCGAGACACCGGTCATTCAGAAGTGGTACGAAGATCGATTTCTGGCGCTCCGCAGCACGGCCTTTGCAAATCCAAATTCATACTTTCATCGATACGCCCATCTCGATGACGTTGGTGCACGCGAAACTGCGCGCAATTTGTGGAAGACCATCAATGAGCCCAATCTCGTCGACAACATTTTGAATACGCGACAGCGCGCCGATCTGATTATTCGAAAGGGCGACGACCACGCTGTTGAGTCAATTCTGCTGCG
>JBDTTO010000897.1:0-2110 GCA_039930585.1 Gemmatimonadaceae bacterium | reverse complement strand
GCGCAAACAATTCGCGGTATTGTGAAATCGAAGGCCGAGGGAGGCGTGCTGGATCGTGCGCAAATCCTGGTACACAACGAGGCCGGACGCCAGGTTGGCGCCGCATCTACTGACGCACGCGGTCGGTTTCTGCTCGATCTGAAAATGCTTGGTAAACCGTTTCGCATTACAGTCAAGCGACTCGGCATCACACCGACCTACAGCGATGCCATTACGCTGCAACCGTCGGATACGGCAGATCTTGAATTTCTGGTCGAAGAAACGTCAACGGCTCCAATTGATACGTTCAAGGTCAGAGCAATTCCGTCCACGAACGAACGCGCACTGATCGAAGCGGAACGTCGCGGTTGGAAAATGTTTACACCGAAAGAAGTGGAACGCCATCGCGACCAGGCGCGCACGCTGCAGGATCTGTTGCGGAGCTGGGGAAATGCGAGCATCAATTTCGCTTCTGGAAATGCATACGGTTCTTGCGTGCGGTCGACGCGAAATAACAAATGTCTTGATTGGGTCGTCGACGGCCAGGTTGTCGGTCCAAACTTCAACATGGATCCGCGCGACATTTATTTTCTCGCCTATGTCAGCCAGACAGACGCGCAGACGCAGTGGGGCAGCAAAACTCCCAATGGTGCCATTTACATCGTGACCCGCATGAACGGGGACAAAATCAGGTAACAACGGTTAACATCCGGGCAAAACTGGAACAGGAAGTCGCCACTGTACGTATGCGTTCCTATGACAACAGCCGCACGGATTCGCGCCACCGTTCAAAGCGCGTGTTGGCTGCTTGCACTCACTGCTGGCGTTGCATCAGCAAACGCCAATGCGCAGCAAGCGCTACAGATTCCCGCGTATAGCGGGTACGTCAACGATTTCGCCGGGGTGCTTCCGGCAGACACCCGCGCGGCCCTCCAGAGCCTCTCAGAACGTGTCAACGCCGCCACGCGCGGCGATATGGTCATCGTGACGATGGCTGACATTGGCGACCGCGCGCCGTCCGACGTTGCCCTGCAGATTGGGCGCGAATGGAAGGTTGGTGCAAAAGCCGAAATTGGAGACAAGGCGCGGAACGCCGGCGTTGTCATTCTGCTGGTGCCAAAAGAAAGCTCGAGCACCGGCCGCGGTTCGTGTTTTATCGCGACAGGGCAGGGCTCTGAAGGGTTTATCACTGACGCCACTTCCGGCTCGATCTGTCGTGAGGCCACGCCGTATTTCGCGCAGCGCGACTACGGCCAGGGAATTGCGCTCGTCGCCGAGCGTGTGGCGCAGCGTTACGCCGCCGAGTTCAATGTGTCGCTCGATGGAGTGCCGCCTCCACAACAGACGCGCTCGCGCGAACCATCGAATGGCGGAGGTGGCTCGCGGATTCTGATCATCCTCGTCGTCTTCATCATCTTGTCGGGACTGGGCGGACGCGGACGTCGTGGTGGATGTCTCAGCTTCCTGCCGTTCATTCTGGCTTCCAGCGGCGGTAACAGTCGCGGCGGTTGGGGCGGCGGCGGCTTTGGTGGCGGGGGAGGCGGTGGCTTCGGCGGATTTGGTGGTGGTGGCGGATTCAGCGGCGGCGGCGGCGGATCAAACTGGTAGTTCGACTCGCTACAAACAGTACTTACCAAGAGCCGCAATTCAGGAGATCGTGCACACATGGCCTCACGTTCGTCGATGACGCTTGAAGAACTCGTAAAACAGCTCACCCAGATGTACGGGACCGGGCTGCGCAGCGTCGTGTTGTACGGTTCCGCGGCGTCGGGCGAAGACGTGAAAGGCAAATCCGATCAAAACGTGCTGGTAATCGTGGATCGGCTCGACCGCACGCGCCTGCAACAGCTCGCACAAACGACACGAGCCTGGATTGACGCAGGAAATCCTCCGCCACTCACCCTCACGCACGCTGAGTGGCTTCGATCAGCGGACATTTTCCCGATGGAGTACGCCGATATCCTCGAGCGGCATCGCATCCTGCATGGTGAAAATCCGCTCGGTGGAATTCGTGTTGCTCCACGCGACTTGCGATTGCAGGTTGAACACGAAGCCATGGGCAAGTTGCTCAAGCTGCGCGCGGGCGTGATGAGCGCTGGAACCGATGCGAAACAACAGAATGCACTCATGG
>JBDTTO010000896.1:0-2112 GCA_039930585.1 Gemmatimonadaceae bacterium | reverse complement strand
ATTGCCGTTGCTGGCGCTGCGCCCAGTGCGGTCGATCTCGTCGAATTGGGCGAACGCGCCGATGCAGTGAACTCGGCGATGTCGGTTCTATCTGGTCAGCAACGTGTGGCGATCGAGCTCGCGTTTTTTGAAGGCCTCACGCACAGCGAAGTGGCAGAACGACTCGGCGAACCGCTGGGCACAATCAAAACACGAATTCGTTTGGGCATGCAGAAATTGCGGGATGTGTTGCGCGACGTGCCACAGGAGATGGTGTCATGAGCGAATTCTCCATGGCCGAATTGCGCGACATGGCACCCGCTTATGTGTTGGGTGCGCTGAATGCTGATGAAGCTGCTGCGTTCGAACGCGCGCTGGCGTCATCCGCCGAACTCGCCCAGGAAGTCACAGCGTATCGAACAGTGGTGACGCGCATTGGCAGCGAAAGCCAGATGACACCGCCCACCGACGTACGTGCGCGATTCCTTGACCGCATTGCGTCGCAGCGTCAGACGTCCGAATTGCCATCAACGCCAGTCGCGCCAGCAGCACCGTCAACTGAACCACGACCGTTCACGGTGAGCGCTGGTGGTGCCACCGCTTCATCTCCGCAGGCAAAGCCAAATCGTGGATGGTTGGCCGGCGTTCTGGCGGTGGGACTCGCGGCTTCGCTGCTGTTTGCAATCCAGCGCAACTCGCAGGTCACGACACTCACTGCGTCACTCGCGCAACGTGATTCGTTGTTGCAAATCAAGACTGTGAAGCTCGCGCAAAGTGACAGCGCGCTTAACACCGTGCTTGAAGCGCAAAGCAATCTGGTTCTGGTAAATCTGGGAGTACCGAACAGCGGACCGGGGATTCAGTTTTTCTGGAATGTGAAAGAACGACGTGGTGTGTTGCACGCGTTCAATCTCAAACCAGCTGCGCCGGGGCGTGCATACCAGCTCTGGTTCATCAAGGACGGAAAGCCGGTGCCGTCGCGCGTGTTCAACGCGGGTACTGACGAACGTGGTCTCGTGTGGGGAATCGAGATGCCGGAAAATACCAACGGCGTTTCCGCGCTCGCGATTACCGACGAACCCGCCGGCGGATCACCGCAACCAACAACGACCCCGTTCCTGGTGGGCGCGCTACCTAAATCCGCTCAATAGTTCGCGACGAAAGAGAAGCGGACAGCCGTACACGCAAAAAATCGCCAACGAAGAAATTCGTTGGCGATTTTTTTTATTCTGCGAAAGTTCAGCAAGCGAAAATCAACACGTAATCGGTGTACCAACTGGAGTTGGCGGAACAACGACCGGTGGAACCGGCAACAGGTTTGCCGCGTGTGCAGCTTCCTGTAACAGACGTACCGTTGCCGCCGGCAAGAGAAAACGATCAGAGCCGACACGAATATCGACGGGCAATTGTCGTGCGTCTTTTCCAGTCAACTGTTCGTAAATGACCAATGCGCCCAAGTACGTGGCAATCTGTGATGGATGATATCCGTCGCCGCCATAAAGACTGAGACCTGGGTTCACCTTCCACGCTTCAAGCCAGGCATCACCAACAGGCAGAAACAATCCGTTCACAGTTTGGGCGGCGAGCGCGAACGAATCATGCACATTTGGAAACACCTGCTGTCGCGAACTGCTCGGCCACGACATCATGAGCGCGGGCTTACCACCGCCTCGACGGATGTATGGGTCCATCAATTGCGCGGCGAGCACCAGGGTGTCCCGGCAGATTGGCACCGACGTTGTGCCCTGCTGCAGCACAACGTAATCCCATCCGCCATTGCCAATTGTTGCAACCGCGTTCGCATCTTTCATGAAATCGATGAGCGCCACGTTTGCATATGCCAAAGTCGTAACGCCAACATCGTATCCGCCGACGTTGGCGAGATCCCGAAACACGCCTGGCATATCATTGGTATATGTCAGACTGTTTCCGACAAAGAGCACGTGTTTCGTGTGGGCCGCGTACGGTTCGGTGGGGGGCGCCGAGGGAAGGCATGCGATCGCGAACAGCGACGCTGCACTGAGTATGGCTTTTGAGATTCGCATGACTCCACAATACGAAACGAAAACACAAGTCGCGCGCCACGGGCGGTGGAGCGTACGCACGATCTCCACATGGCCAGGGTCTACCTTA
>JBDTTO010000895.1:0-2113 GCA_039930585.1 Gemmatimonadaceae bacterium | reverse complement strand
AACTACAAAACGCGCTTTATCGATCTCGCCAGTGAAATCAACTCGAACATGCCCAACTGGGTGGTCGAGAAAGTGTCGTGGGCGTTGAACGAAGTGCGCAAAGCCGTTCGTGGCAGCCGAGTGTTGGTGCTTGGCGTCGCGTACAAGCGTGACATCAATGACGTGCGTGAAAGTCCCGCACTTGATGTCATTCGTTTGCTCGAGGAGCGCGGCGCACACGTGGAATATCACGATCCATTCGTGCATGAGTTCCGTGAAGAAGGCCACACGCGAAAGGGCGTTGAGCTTTCAGAAGAAATGCTTCGCTGGGCCGACGCTGTGGTCATCATCACCGATCACAAGTCCATCGACTACCAGCGCGTGGTTGATCACGCCACCATGGTGGTTGATACCCGGAACACCACGGCCGACCTCAAGCCGGGACGCGCGCGCATTGTACCGCTCGCCTCGAACGGAACTGTTCAGGGACGGTTGACCGCGTGACATTACGCGAACGTCGTGTTGTCGAACATCGCGTACCGACCCATCGCGCCGAGTGGCGCGTGCTGGTGCTGCTTGGAGTTGTGTTTGCGCTGGCTGGATGTGCGCACGGGTTTCGCCCGCGCGACTTCGCCAATCCCGAAGAACTTTTTCGTGCGTCGCTGGCGCAGTATCAGGCCAAGCACTGGGATAACGCGCAGGCTGGTTTTGAGCAGCTAAGCAACGAACTGTCGGCGCGCGATCCGTTGCTGCCGCCGGTGTTGTATTACCTCGCGCTTACGCACGAAAAACGCAGCGACAATCTGCTCGCGTCGCAGGCGTTCATGCGGGTCGCGGATGGTTTTCCCGATGACACGCTGGCACCGCCTGCGGTGTTGGGCTCGGGGCGCAATCTGCAGGCAATGTGGCGCAAGACGGTGCTTGACGCGGCCGAAGGCCAGCAGGCGGCAACGACCTTTCGCATGTTGTTGGCAACGTATCCGGATTCCAAAGCGGCCGCGGAAGCCAAGTGGCGCATCGATACGCTCAACGATCGTTTCGCAACGAAAGACTACGAAACCGGTACGCATTACCTGCGTCGCGGCGCGATTGATCCGGCGATCATCTATTTCAAGGATGTCGTCAACACATATCCTGACACGCCGCATGCACGAATGGCGTGGCTGCGGTTGCACGAGCTGTACACGAAGATCCGCTGGAAGGACGATGCGGCGGACGCGTGTGTGGCGATGTGGAAGCAGTATCCGGACACCGACGTCGAGGTATTGGCGGCGTGCGGCAAAGAACCGGAACCAACACCTGGCGACACGACAAAGGTCAAAAAAGACACGGTCGCCATAATGCTCGGCGCCCTCGCGCGCCCTGGACCGTAAGTCCCACCGCTCCGCGATTCCACGCATAGACAGCGTCTTCATGCGCATCGGGATTTTCGGGGGCAGCTTCGATCCGCCTCATAACGGCCATTTACTGGTCGCGATGGACGCGATTGATGCACTGTCCCTCGACCGGCTGCTGGTAGTGCCGGCGGGAGTTCAGCCGCTCAAAACAGGGCAGCGGACGAGCTCCGAACACCGATTGGCGATGACGCGACAATGCTTCGACGGTTTGCCTCGTGTAGAGGTGGACCCCATCGAAATCGAGCGGGGCGGATTATCTTTTTCGGTTGACACCGTGGAGGCCTACCGGCGGCAATGGCCGTCGGCAGAACTCCATCTCCTTCTTGGCGAAGATGCAGTGGCCGGGTTTGCGCGTTGGCGTGAACCGGAGCGATTGCTTTCGATGGCGCAGTTAGTGGTGTTGTCGCGAAGGATGACAACAGCTGCGACACAAACGTCTTCGACAGGCGGAGAATGGATATCCAGCGCGGGGGTTTCGTACCCTGTGCAACGCCTGGAGACCCGTCGTGTGGATGTGTCATCAACGGAAATACGTGCACGTGTGAATGAGGGCCGCAGCATTCGCGGATTCGTTCCTGATGCCGTCGCAGCATATATCGCAGCTCACAATTTGTACTTACAGGCACCTGCAGCATTGGGCGATCCCACTCCGGCATAATGGAGCGGAGCGCCGATGTGTTGGCGCCTTTCCAGTCGAGGATCGCATGTTCAACAGCAAATTGCTCAATCGTTTTTTC
>JBDTTO010000894.1:0-2114 GCA_039930585.1 Gemmatimonadaceae bacterium | reverse complement strand
ACCAATATAGACCGGCGCAGACCTCAACCCCACTCCTTTTGCGGGCTCTCACCATTGATGCGCACGGTGGTGTCGATCATCTCAGTTTTCGCGACGATGTCACCATGCCCGAGTTGCAGCACCCGCGCGACGTGCGTGTGCGCGTAGCCGCCGCCGCGCTCAACCGGCTCGACCTTTTCGTACTCGGCGGCATTCCCGGCATGAAGCTGTCGCCCGGATTCATTCTGGGTTCGGACGCGGCGGGCGTAATCGATGCAGTGGGTTCGGAAGTGTCCAGCGTTGCTGTTGGGGATCGTGTGGTGGTCAACCCCGGAATCGTCGATCGCCACTGTCAATGCGAGTACTGCCGAGCTGGCGACGAACCGCTGTGTTTGTCCTACGGCATTCTGGGCGAACATCGACCGGGAACGTTGGCCGAGTTCGTGGTGGTGCCGGTGGAAAATGTGCGGACGATTCCGGAGAAGATTTCGTTTGAAGAAGCGGCCGCGTTTCCGCTCGCGACGCTGACCGCGTGGCGCATGATGCAAACGCGCGCGAAGGTGCAGCCGGGCGAAGATGTCTTGATCTGGGGTATTGGGGGTGGTGTTGCGCTCGCGTGTTTGCAGATCGCGAAGTTGATCGGTGCGATTGCTTGGGTGACGTCGGGGAGCAATGAAAAACTGGCGCGCGCGAAAGCGTTCGGTGCAGACCATTTGTTCAATCATCGCGACGTTGATGTTGGTCGCGAAGTACGTGCGCGTACGGGAAAACGAGGTGCCAACGTAGTCATTGATTCGGTCGGCGAGAAGACGTGGTCTCAATCGTTATTCGCTTTGGGCAAACGTGGTCGCCTTGTAACGTGTGGCGGAACGTCGGGTCCGATGGTGCAACTGGACGTGCGACGCATGTTCTGGAATCAGTGGACGTTGATGGGCAGTACGATGGGAAACGACGCGGAATTCTCGGCCATCACGGATTACTTGCGGCAGGGAAAGTTGCGGCCGCCCGTTGATTCGGTGTTTGCGTTGGAAGATGGGCGCAGCGCGTTTGAACGGCTGATGTCGGCCGAGCAGTTTGGGAAAGTCGTGGTGCGTGTGAGCGATTTGCGATAGCAGAGCGCTGTGAAGATGCTGAATTCCCATTCCAGGAACGACATACGAGGTTCGGCTATGCGAGCAGTTGCACGAAAGTTTGTTGGTGGCCTGTGTGCTACAGCATTTGTTTTTCCGGTGTCGGAAACGGTCGCACAGACGGTACCGGTTGTTTCGTTGCGCCCAGCCAACGCGGTACTGCACGAGGAATTTTCGCGACTCTTCGGGAGCGCTGTCGTCCGCGAATTGGCCGACGGACGGTTGCTCGTCGCAGAAGGAGGCCGGGCGTCGCGATTAGTAGTCGCTGATTTTCAAACAGGCGTCGTAAAAGCAATCGGAGCGAAGGGGCAAGGCCCCGGCGAATACACGTTGCTGTTCGGCATATATGCGCTGCCATCCGACTCAACCGCGATAATCGGGAATGACCGTTGGCTCGTGCTCAGCGGAGACCGCATTACGCAAACGACGGCAGGCGGCGACGTAAGTGTCTCTGGGTTCGACGCGCTTGGTCAGGCCCTCGTGATGCTATCGGGGGGCCCGTTTTTCGCAGACTCAAGTTCGCTTGCGTTAAAGTCGAGGCAACGCGATGGGATGCCAAAAACAACGCTCGCCGTTGTACGCGTCGCTAATTTTGCCGAGTCCGGGTATCCGCCGCCGCCGGAACGAAAGGACGGCGGTATTTTTGCTTACAATGGTCCGTGGATGGGAAAGGAAGGTGCACAACTGTTCCTCGACGGATGGTTGGCCATTGTGCGACAAAATCCGTATCGCGTTGACTGGCGTTCTCCTGACGGGAAGTGGGTGAACGGCGCGCCGCTAAAGGTGCCCGTTGTTGCAGTAACGAACCGCGAAAAGCAGGCGTTCATGCAACGCATGGCAGACGCGTCCGGTGCAGCGCTTAAGGATGCGTCCTCATTCGCGGTGTGGCCCAAGCGAATTCCGCCGTACACCCTCGGGATGGTCCTCGTCGCCGCGCCGGACGGCAAGCTCCTCATTCCGCGCACACCAACTGCCGACCATCCCGAAGCACGATACGATGTCGTT
>JBDTTO010000893.1:0-2118 GCA_039930585.1 Gemmatimonadaceae bacterium | reverse complement strand
GAGATGAATGACGCGATCCAGCAATTGCAGGAATCGATTGCCTTTCGCCGATTCTTCACGCGGCAGAATGAGACTTGCGAGCCACGGCACAATCGTGACCGACACCAACAAGGATGCGAGCACTGAATACACAACTGCCATTGGCAGCGAGCGAATGTATTTGCCCGACAGTCCTGGCAGGAAAATCAACGGAAGGAATGCGAATATCAGCGTTGCAGTAGCACCAAGAACGGCGACGCCAATCTGTTGCGTTGCGGCAATGGCAGCCTGTGCGCGCGGAACGCCTTCGCGCAAGAAGCGTGTGATGTTTTCGACAACCACAATTGAATCGTCAACCAGCAGTCCGAGTGCGATGACAAATCCAACGATGGACAGCTGATTGATGCTGTACCCGCTGATGTTCATCATCACGATAGCGATGGCAAGCGACAGTGGAATGGAAATCATCACGACAACGGCTGCTCTCCAGCCGAGTGGCAATAGCGTGACTAATACGAGCAGCAAGGCGACGGCAAAGTCACCACCCAGGCGCGACAAGCGCGCGTTGACGTTCTTCGACTGATCAAACCCACGCGCGAGTTTGACACCGGCCGGGAATGTCTTTTCAAGTTGGTCCAATTCGGTCCACACTTCGTTGCGCACGTCCGAAATGTTCTTGCCCGCCTGCACGGCAACCGTGACAAACATCGCGCGTTGTCCGTTGTACCGACCAACATGCACCGCGTCGGCGTCGCCCCACGCCACTGACGCAACGTCACCCACACGAACTGACGCACCGTTGGCAGCGCCAATCACGGTTTGTTCAACATCGGCAACAGTGCGATAACGATTGCTGGTTGCAACATTGAATCGGCGCGAGCCCGCGTTCACGGAGCCGCCGGGAATCTGTGTGTTGTCGCTGCCAATGGCGTTGAACAGCTGTCCGGGCGTGATATTCAGAACCGCCAACCGGCCAAGGTCGACAGTCACGTGCATCTCGCGTTCCGGCGCGGCCCAACGTTTCACCTCTTTCACGCCTGCAACCTTCTCAATCCCGCGCTCCATTCGTTCGGCGAGTTGATCCAGCTCATTATAAGGTGTAAGCGGAGAAACAAGCGCCAACTGCAGCACTGCGAGATCTGAATTGGAATTGTGCTTCACTTCGAGGCTGCGTAATTCTGCTGGCAAATCCGGACGAATCGCGTTCACTTCGCGCTGCACTTCGTCGTTTTTGCGATCGGCATCAACATTCGATTCGAATTCCAGCTTGATGACCGCGACGCCATCCATGCTCTTGGATTCAAGCGATTTGATATGCTCAAGTTTGCTCAGCTTCTTTTCGATCGGATCAACAATCAACTGCTCCATGTCTTCAGGCGAAGCACCCGGGTACACTGCAATCGTTGTGTAAATCGGCACAGGGAAATCGGGATCTTCCGCGCGCGGAATGGCAAACCAGCTTGAAACACCCAGCGCGGCCAGCATCAGGAACATCAGCACTGTGAACTGATAACGGCGCACGGAGAATCGCGCGATATCTCCAATCCAGTTCATGGCTTAACCTTTGCAATCGAGGCGGCTTTCGATGCGACGTTGGCTTGCTTCACATCCACGCCGTCTGCGCTCACAATGTGTACGGGCATGTCCGCCGTCAGATATTGCGCGCCGCGCGTGACAACACGCTCCAGTGCGCTCGCACTCGCATCCGTCTGCACAGCGACGCGATCGCCGCTCACAAACAGAATGTGCACTGCATGACGCTCGGCAATCGGAGTCTTGTCCGTTGACGCGGTGTAGATGACGGCCGAATCAGCATTTGCTTCAACAAGTGCGTCGATGGGAATCAACGTGGCGATCGCGGCCGCCTTTGGCTTGAGTGTCACGCGACCAACCAATCCGGCGGGCAGCGCCGTTGCGTCGTCAAGTGCAACTTCGGCAACATACGTTCCGGTGCGCACATCGGCCGATCGGCCCAACAGCGTCACCTTTCCGCGGAACGTCTTTCCCGGCACTGCATCGAATTGCGCGGTTGCGGCGTCGCCCTGAGTCATGCGCAGCGCATCGCGATCAGGCAGACCAACTCGTAGCACGCGACCGCGTTCATTGCTTGCAAGAGTAAGCACAGTCGTTCCTGGCGCC
>JBDTTO010000892.1:0-2120 GCA_039930585.1 Gemmatimonadaceae bacterium | reverse complement strand
ACAGTTCTGGCCGATTGGCACAATCGAGAATGCGGTTGCGCGTCGCACTTGCGGCTGGCGGTGACGCCCGAGGGAGGCTGCGTGGTTTGATGGGGACGTGCCACCTGAATTTCTCTTGCCGCCACCATGACCCTTCGCGCCATACGACGAAGTATGCGCATATTCGCGACGCGCATACTCGCGATGCGCCAACGCGTTTCGGTCAGACGCATCCGTGGGCTGCTCTCGACTTTTTTCGTGGCGACTGTGCTGGCGTCCTGTTCGTTATGGCCCGACGGAGAATTTCCTCCCGGCGGCGCCGATCGAATTGATGAACGCCCCGAGTATCTGATGTGGTGGAAACTCGTGGAGAGTTGCGCGCACGTGCGTCGAAAAATGGATGTCGAGTGGTATTCAACCAACGGACGTCTAATTGACTATGGCGATGTTGTCGCGAGTGGAATTTATCGCCCGTGGCCCGATCGCATCGCGTTGGTTGATCCGAAAAACGGACCTGTTGCGCGGCACGAAATGTTGCACGCGCTGTTGCAGGAAGACGGACATCCGCTCGATCGCTTTGCCGGTGATTGCGATGGTTTTGTGAATTTCTCGCCGCCCGACGCCTATGGAATTTCGGCGAAGGAGATGGCGGAGGCGGCTACCGTGCGTGCGGACTCCGCGTTGACGGTGAGTGTGACCACGTATCCGGAGCATCCCAGTCTCACGGAGTTCGGCGGAAAATTTGTGTTCGTTATAACGGCGACGAACAGAACGGGACGATCCGTGTGGGCAGCCACGCAAACGCGCACTGTGTACGCTCAGTATCGCGATGGCGGATCATTCAGATATCAGTCCGAATTACTCCCCTTCTCGAATGTCTTCTTTCGTCCCGGCCAATCACGCCTCGTGATTGTAGACGCCGCCGTTTTCGCGACCGGAACGTTTGATGTCGTCGCGGGATATGGTCGCGCGCAATCGATATCAAAGAAGCTGATAATGCAGCCGTAGCAAAATCTGCGTACGGGTCTGGAACGCGCCGTGAATTTGCCGTAGATATGGCAGCATGATCATCCGTTGTGAAGCATGCGCCTGAATTTCGCGCATAAGTGCGTCCTCGTGTTGTTGGCGTGGACACTGTTCGGCGTTGTGTCGTCGGCGCACTTCTTTGTGCGCGAGGAAGCAGTTTCCGGTAATGCTTCGTTTGCCGATATGGCCAGCACCATTGTGATGTTCTATTGGGTGTGGGCGGTTGTAACCCCGCTCGCGTACGCCATTGTGAAGTGGTCGCGATCGTTCGGATGGAAGGGTTGGATGATGGTTGCGCTATCGGCGCCGCTGTTGGTGTTGCTGCACGGAGTTTTGTACCTGGCAGCAAGCTCTGTCTTCGGAATGGATTCATACAAACACTTGAGCATTGCAGAGTTGCGAGGATATATGCTGCGTCACGGCGGCGGCGGACTCGCGACACTTGGCATTCTGCTCGGCGTATATCTGTTTGCGGATGTGCAACGCCGAGCGCGTGAACGTGCGGTGGCTGCGGCTGAACTTGCAACGCGACTTGCTCGCGCCGATCTTGAAATATTGCGCTGGCAGCTGCATCCGCATTTTCTGTTCAACGCGCTGAATACTGTTTCAACACTGGTGCTGCGCGGAGCATCGGCCGAGGCCGAGCATGCCATTGATGATATCTCGCGTTACTTGCGGTCGGCGCTCGCGCAGCGTGCTGACGCAATGGTCTCGCTGGCAGAAGAAATCACTGTGGTGCAGCAATATGTTGCGATCGAAACACTGCGATTTGGCGCGCATCTTCGGCTGGAAACCAAATTCAGCGACAAGACGCTCGCGTCGCGAATTCCGGGAATGATTCTGCAACCGTTAGTTGAAAACGCTGTGCGCTACGGCGCGTCCGCCACCGAAAACGAAAGTGCTATTGTCGTCTCGGGTGAAACACACAATGCGCGACTTATGCTCACCGTCTCCGATCCGGGCAACGGTCTGAGCTCGGACACCGAGCACAAACAGGCGGACGGATTTGGTCTCAACTATGTGCGGCAACGGTTGCGTCATTTTTACGGCGACAACGCATCGCTGGAGCTCAGTAAGTCAGAGTTGGGAACAATGGTGACTTTGAACATGCCGGT
>JBDTTO010000891.1:0-2122 GCA_039930585.1 Gemmatimonadaceae bacterium | reverse complement strand
GGCTTCACGAATTCCGTCTTCAAGCGCCGTGCGATTATCTGCACCCTTGTTTTCGATACCGTAGATGCTCTGAAACTTGTCGGTATCTTTGTTGCCTGAACCGGTATCGATCAAGACGAGTTCATCACTGTGCTCGATCAACAAGCAACGCATGCCCATAGGAATGCGATTCTTTTCGTCTGCAGGCAGGCGACGCTCCCACAACGTTTTCGGCACAACACCAAACATCGCGCCGCCGTCCAACTGCTGACCACCCGCCTGAATGGCGTGAATGCGCCAGTCACCAAACGAACGCGAATTGAGCAACGGTTTCGGAAAACTCACGCGACATCATCCTTCGTAACAGGGTGCGGAAATGCACGCCGCCGACGATCGCTGGCGGTCTTTTTCCGGGCAGATTGCATGGGCCCAACGAGCGTGGCCAACGCACTCCAGGTTGTGACTTCTTGTTCTTCAGCTACGCGTAACAATTTCAACAGGCAATGCGCCGTTGCAACGGCATCACCCTCGGCTCGATGTCGCGCCGACACTTCGATGCCAAAGTGCTGCGTCACGTGATCGAGACTGCGACGCGAAAGTTCAGGAAGCAGCACGCGCGCCAATCGAACAGTACACAAGCGCGGACCACTCAAACGGCGACCGGCACTGCGCGATAGTTCTTCGCTGACAAAGCCCCAATCGAATGCAGCGTTGTGCGCGGTGAATACGTGTCCGGTAAGTCGTTCGGAAATGTCTTCAGCGATGTCGCGGAATGGTTTCTCGTTTTTCACCATGTCCCACGAGATGTGCGTCAGCCCGGTGATGAACGCGGGAATTGATCGCTCGGGATTCACCAGGCGCGTGTACACATCGGCAATGGCGCCATCAACCACGCGCACGACCGAAATTTCGGTAATTCGATCGTAGTCTTTGGCGTTGGTGCCGGTGGTTTCGACGTCGACCACAGCAAACGAAAGCGATGACAACAGCGGATCGTTTTCTTCAACGACGCGCGGTGCCGCGTTCGAATCCGTCAACCGCAAGTCGTCGCGAAGCGCCCAGGCGCCATTGGAAAGTCGCACAAACTCCGGCCGCGAACCCAGAAGCGCGACCGCCATGCGTTCGGCGGCCTCAGCCGTGAGGCGATCGACGTGGCAGACTTCGCGCATCAAGGAAACGGAGTCCAACGGTCCAGCCTGAAGTCGCTGGGTCGCGCGGGCCGAGAGCGTGGTTGGCTCTGATTCGACGGCAACGGCGCGGTGCCAAATGGGGCGGTTTGGGGGCATCTCCCCGCAACATAACCTGCCCTCCCTGCTAGTAAATCTTCGACGGTCTACATAACTTTGTGAAGATTTTCACAAGCCCTGGACCCCGTGAAACGCATAGCCGAATCCACCGTCCGGCGCCTGTCCATGTATCTCCGCTACCTGGAGGAACTGGATGGCCGAGGACAGCAGACAGCCTCCAGCGACGAGTTGGCCACCCTTTTTGGGACCACCCCGGCGCAGGTGCGGAAAGACCTTTCTTCGTTCGGGTCTTTTGGCAAGCGCGGGCTTGGGTATCCGGTTCACGAGCTATCGGCGCAGCTTCGCGCGATTCTCGGACTTGAGCGTGAATGGCGCGTGGTCATCATTGGCGCGGGCAAGATTGGCGCGGCGCTCGCCAACTATCACGGCTTTCATGATCGTGGCTTTCGCGTCGTCGGCGTCTACGACAACAACTCGGCGAAAATTGGGCAGCGCTGGGGCGATCATACGGTGCGCGATATGGCCGATCTCGAAGCCGATGTAAAACGTGACGACGCATTGATCGCCGTGCTGGCAATTCCGGCGGATGATGCGCAGACCGTAGTGGATCGCATTATCAAGGCTGGCATTCGCGCCATTCTCAATTTCGCACCTGCACAGTTGCAAGTGCCGGCGAACATTTCAATCAAGACCGTAAATATGGCAATGGAGTTGGAGGGGCTGAGTTTTGCGCTCACCAACATGGCGCCAGACAAAGGCGCGGCCTAACAGCTCGAAGTATTTTGGCCCGGGCATCGCGTAATTCGATCGCGATACGCGCGGCGCTCATCGTGGAAGTTATTGCAAATAGCGTCGATAGAGCTGCACCACAAAGTCCGGCTGATTGGGACTGCGCA
>JBDTTO010000890.1:0-2125 GCA_039930585.1 Gemmatimonadaceae bacterium | reverse complement strand
AAGGCCTGACCAAACAGGCCACGCAGCTCACTGAAGTCACGGTAACTGCGACCACGTACGACAACGTGATCAACACGTCGAAGACCGGCGCGAGCACAACGATTTCTGACTCGGCGCTGCGCCGCATGCCGACGCTGAACCGCAACTTTGCTGATTTCGTTGCGGCGGTTCCGCAGGTTTCTACAACCACCGGCTTTCTTTCTGGCGGTGGCGTCAATCTTCGTCAAAACTCGATCCAAATCGATGGCGCGCAGGCGGGCGACTTGTTTGGATTGGGCACGACGGGACAGGCGGGTGCATCATCAGGCGCGAAATCAATTCCGCTTGATGCTGTCAAAGAGTACCAGGTGTTGTTGTCGCCGTTTGACGTTCGCCAGGGAAGCTTTGGTGGACTGCTGATCAATGCCGTTACGAAGAACGGCACGAATCAGTATCACGGTGGCGTGTATGCGTACACGCGCAATCAGGACCTCACGCGCAAGCAGGATTACCTCACGGACTTCTCGCAGCAGCAGTACGGCGCTTCTGCCGGTGGCCGGATCATCCGGGACAAACTGTTCTTCTTCGTCAACGGTGAAGTTCAGCAGCTGCAGACGCCTGCCGCTGGCGCATACCTTGGTGGTACGGGTGTGACGACGAAAGCGTACGTCACGCAGGACCAGATCAACGCGCTGCAAACAAGTCTGGCGAAGTACGGATTTCCGGGTGATGTCGGAAGTGGCGGACAGGTGCAGAAGAAGAATCCGAACACGAATGTATTCGCGCGCATCGACGCAAATCTGCCGTTTGGCACGCGCATGGTTCTTCGGCACAACTACGCTGCGGCGGACAACCAGTCGTTCGGTCGCGGTGTTGCAACGGCCACGAATCCGAACTTCGGCTTGACGTCGAACTCATTTGATCAGAGCAACAAGACCAACAGCTCCGTCATTGAATTGTTGTCGAATTTCAAGAGCGGCATCTACAACGAATTCCTGGCGAACTATTCAACCACGAAGGATTTCCGTACCGTAGACTTCCGTTACCCGCAGATCACGGTGCAGGGCATTCCGCGTATTGATGGAGCCGGCAACGCCAACTTCGTCGTCGGTACGGAAGCCTCCTCGCAGGGAAATACGCTCGATCAGCGCACGATTGAATTTACGGAAAACCTCACCGTGCCAATCGGAACTCACGCGTTCACGGTTGGCGGAAAGCTGCTCAAGTACCGCGCAGTGAATCTGTTCGCACAAAACTCCATTGGTTCATGGCGTTTCTCGACGCTCGCCGATCTCGATGCGGGCAACGCGAACCAGTACATCATCAGCGCTCCGGCGCCGACCGATCCTTACAAAGGACTCGCGAAGATCGATGCCGCGACGTACACGTGGTACGTCTCCGACGCGTGGCAGGCGACGCCCAACCTGAACATGTCGTTCGGTGTTCGTTGGGATCGTCCGCACTACGACAATCTCCCACCGTATAACGGCTCGGTCGACACGGTTTACGGACGCAAGACAAACCTTGTGCCAACCAATACTCAGGTCTCGCCGCGTTTTGGCTTCAACTGGGATATGACGGGCGACAAACACAATCAGTTGCGCGGTGGCGTTGGCAGCTTCAGCGGTCCGACACCGTTCGTGTACATCTCCAACGTGTTTGGCAACTCGGGACTGAGCGGATATTCCTCGATTACATGCAACACGACGACGGTCGCGAATAACACAACGACCTCGCTGATTGTGCCGAAATTTGATGCGACGTCGGCGCTGAATCCGCCGCTTCAGTGCGCGAGCGGAACGCGTCCAAACGGAACGGTTGCACCCGGCGCCGCGATTTCCGGCCCGGCCGCTTCAGCTGCGGTCAACACAATTGACCCAACCTTCAAAAATCCGAAGTACCTGAAGGCGTCACTCGGCTATGACCATCGCTTCGGTAATGGGTTTGTGGCCACACTCGAAGGGCTGTACACGCGTTCGCAGAACAACGCTTTTTATCAGAACCTCGCGCTTGCACCAGGCAATCAAGGAGTCGGCGTCAATGGGCGGACGCTGTACGGCACACTGAGTGCGACCGGCGCCACACCGAGAACGATTGGTACGCGCACACAAGTGTTGGACGTGACGAACGCGTCTGGAGATTACAC
>JBDTTO010000889.1:0-2132 GCA_039930585.1 Gemmatimonadaceae bacterium | reverse complement strand
GCGCGCGTTTCACGAGTGCTTCGGGAGTGGAAGCACCATCCAGCAGTGAAAACGCGGAGTGACAGTGCAATTCCACGTAGTCGATCACTGGTTTCTTAATCATACCAACCCTGCAGAAACCAACCGGTTGCATCGCGATACATCAGCAAGTCGCCTTCACCCGCAACGGTGCAACGCCAGTAGTCGCGCGCAAATCCGTCCTGCCGCCACCAATCGCCGCTCAATCGTTCGGGGCCAACAGTTGTAACAAACTGCAACCGTCGTTCGCGCCAGTTTACCAGCCGTGGTGCGTTGTTCATCGATTGCACTGCGACTTGTTCTGGCTTTTCCAGCAGGCGCAATGCGGCGCTCTGAATACCGGGTGGTGTTTTATCTGTTGCAGTGTTGAGGGTATTTATTGCTGCATGACTGGAGTTGTTACTCCGCACCCGCTTCAAATCCTGCGCCGATCCCAACTCGGCCAACTTCAACGCATCGGCTGGTTGCCATTGCCCCGCCAACTCAGGACGATGCGCATTTCCCATTGTGGGATGTACCACAACATCATTCGTGCCGTTGGTTTCGAGCGCCGCACGCAAGCGCACAAACACCGCGTCAACCGTTGCAGCGGCGTCGCGCCATGACGGCACCAGCAAGTCACCCTGATCTGCCGTGAGTGGGGCGGTTGCTGGAATACTCACGGTCACCGCAAACACCGGCGCTTCGAGCGTCCACTTTTCCAGCAGCGCGCGACATTGATCAAACAACGGAGCGACGCGCGCGAGCGGACGCGCCGGACGAATCTCTCGCGTAATTGTGTGCTGCGGGCGCGCATCAAGCGACAACGTAATTGCCACTGATGCTGCGGCACGTCCGTCAATCAACAGCTGCTGAACCAGTCGATTAAGCGCCGACCGAATCAGAAACAACAACGGCGCCATGTTGTCAGTGGCACTCGCGAGTTCCGCACTCGCACTGCGCGCCACTTCGGTGCGTACCAGGCCTGGACGTCGAGGATCGTCACCGTGCGCGAGTCGCCACGCGTTGATGCCTTCAGCACCCCAGCGTCGCTCCACATCACCCGGTGCCAACGCCGCCAACGAACCGGCCGTGCGTAATCCCAGTGATTGCAACGCTTCACGCAGCTCTTCGGTCATGGGAATCAATCCCAGCGGCGCCGGAGCCAGATATTCGCAGCATCCGCCAACAGGAATAACGGTGATTGCATTGCGTGTTGGTGCCCACGTGGCCGCACGCGCGGATACGCATGAATCGGCAATGGCAACACGCGCATCCGGATGCCAGGCGCGCGTCAGTTTCAACAGCTGCTCGGCCAACACATCCTCGCCGCCCACGCTGTCAAAACCCGATGCACCAATCCACCATGTGCCCGGCGCTCCAAATGCAGCCGTTACTTGTGGACTGCATTGCAACAGCTGTCCCGTAAGTGCCATGACCGCATCCGTAATGGCGCGCTGATCCCACTCACGCACATCAAGCGTGGCGCAATACACGCGCGCTTCGGGCACACTCATGCCCGCGCGTACGCCCATGCGCCCCGCCGCCGCTGACACCACACGAATCGTTTCTCCCTCGGCCAACGCGCGCGCCACGCTATCCCAGTGAACCGGCGTACTGATTAAGCGCTCGTCGCGATTGTTGCCGGGATTCGCGTCGTTCCTGTTGCCGGTTTGGTTTGTGCGTGTGTTTGTCGGTGGTCGTGTTTGATTCGATGACGCGTTGTTTGCGTTCGTAGCTCCCGTCGTGTTTCGCGGCGTGGTCGCGACTGCTGAGAAATTTCCGGGCCTTTCCGCGACGCGTGACGCGTCCGTAGCTCGATTCGGCCATGCGTGGGCGTCCGCGCCCTTTTTTCCATGAGGTATCACCGGTGGGTTGCCCGGTAACGCCAGCATCAACTGCGTGTCGACTGGTTGCTGATGGGAAGGCGATGTTGTGCGGTTGAGAATTGCCGGATGCGCTGATGGACTGCTTTCCTTCAGCGACTGATTGTGTACGAACGGATTCGTTACCAACGGACTGTTTGTCTTCAGCATGTGTTTGTTCAGTTCCGCCGGCAGCACGCGCTCCTCGCGCCACGCCGCGCCGATCGGGAATCTCGGTATCCGCACACACGCGACGCGCCACAACGATTG
>JBDTTO010000888.1:0-2139 GCA_039930585.1 Gemmatimonadaceae bacterium | reverse complement strand
AAGTGCAGCAGCACCGCGCTCAGAACTGGCAGATCCCTGAGCGGCAAGTGTGTTCGGCACGCTCGTACCAGCAAGGAGCGCCGCGGCAATAGCCGCGGCGCCGTAAAACATCCCACGCAAAACCGCCCGCATTCCGCGATCTCGCATTCCGCGGTCTCGCGTATCGCGGTCAGTCACACTGCGCGGCATCATGCTCTTGCCAGCTCCACACCAGCGTTCATCACGTCGGCAACAATGCGCGCCTGCTCCACATCATGCGCATCCTTGTAGCCCTCGGCTGTACTGGCTCGTTCGGCGCGACCGATGTAGCTCACTCCAAGCGCTGCGCCGGCTGATGCGCGCAAACGCGGTTGTACGTACGTCCATGCGCCCTGATTGCGTGGTTCTTCCTGCGCCCACACGATCTGCTCAAGTGCGGGATACAGCGCGGTGATGCGCGCAATGTCTTCGTGTGGCCATGGATACAACTCTTCGACGCGAATAGCTGCGACGTTTGGTGAGCGATTGGGCGACGCGATCAGATCGTAATACAACTTGCCCGTGCAGAACGCGAGACGACGGACTTCGCTGCGTCGGCTCGTCATGGCCGGATCATCAATAACCGATTGGAACGTGCCGTTCGCGAGATCGTTTAACGTTGACGACGCCTGCGGCAAACGCAGCAGCGATTTCGGCTGTAGAGAAATCAGCGGACGACGCGGGCGACGCAGTGCCTGTCGGCGCAACAGATGGAAGTACTGCGCCGGCGTGCTGCAATACGCGACAATGATGTTGCGTTCGGCGCACAGTTGCAGGAATCGCTCGGGGCGCGCGCTGGAATGTTCGGGCCCGGCGCCTTCGTGCCCGTGTGGCAGCAACAACACCACGCTGGAATCGAGTCCCCACTTGGCGCGATCAGACACGATGAACTGGTCGATGATCGGCTGCGCGACGTTCACAAAATCGCCAAACTGCGCTTCCCACAACACCAGCGAATCCTCGGCAACAGTGCTGAAACCGTATTCAAAACCGAGAATGGCGGTTTCGGACAACGCTGAATTGTGAATTTCAAGCGCGCCTGTTGCACCTTCCAGATTATCGAGCGGCGTGTATTTCCTGCCCGTGTTTACATCGCTCAATACCGCATGACGATGCGAGAATGTGCCGCGTTCTGCGTCCTGACCGGTGATACGCACCGATACGCCGCTCTTGAGCAACGCGCCAAACGCGAGAGCTTCGGCGTGCCCCCAATCGATACCACCAGCATCACCCATTGCATCGCGACGACGTTCCAGTGTCTTCGCCAAACGCGGATGCGGTGAAAAATCTGCGGGATAGGTGAGGAGCGCATCGTTCATCTCCGTCAACTGCGCAGCGCCAATCACGACGCTGACCGACCGCGGCGTCACTGATGATTCTGCGGGCCATGGCGCATGTTTTTCCGAACTATCAATTGCCGCCTTGAAATGTTTGTGCATTTCGGCGTACGCATCGAACACTGCTTTTTCGTCGGCTGCGGTTTCCGCCGCCGTCATCACCCCTTCGGCGACGAGGCGTTTGGCCCACGCTTGCGGAACCGTTGGATGCGCCTTGATGGCCGCGTACAACTTTGGCTGTGTGAACGTTGGTTCGTCGGTTTCGTTGTGGCCGTGACGACGATATCCCACGAGATCGATCAACACATCCTTGTTGAACTTTGCGCGATACGCACACGCGAGACGCACGGCCTGCAAACAGGCCTGCGCATCATCACCGTTCACGTGGAAGATCGGGATTTCAAATCCCTTCGCGAGATCGGACGCGTAGTGCGTCGAACGTGCTTCGGTTGGATCGGTGGTGAACCCAACCTGGTTGTTCACGATGATGTGAATCGTGCCGCCAGTGCGATATCCCGCGAGACGCGAAATGTTGAGCGTTTCGGCAACCACGCCTTCGCCCGGGAAGGCCGCATCGCCATGAATCGCAACTGGCACCACTGTTGACTCGTCGCGCTTGCCACGCTGGCCTGCGACACGCTGCAATGCACGCGCAACACCTTCAACAACCGGATTCACCACTTCGAGGTGCGACGGATTGGGCACGAGATGCAGTTGCACCTCATGATCACCAACCATGCGCCTGCCTTCGTAGCCCAGGTGATACTTGACGTCACCCGTTGCC
>JBDTTO010000887.1:0-2150 GCA_039930585.1 Gemmatimonadaceae bacterium | reverse complement strand
ATAAAAACCGGCGGCGGCATCATCGAATTGCGGCCGGACAGCGGACGCGTGTCAAAACAGATCCAGCTCACCGGCGGCGGTGGCCTGCGTTTCGGAGCGAATGCACCTGTCTTTCTCGACCTTTTTGCCGAAGACATGATGTTGCGCGCCGATCGTTATGCGATTTTCTCTACCGGATCAAACACCATTCCCGCTGATCCCGACGCGAAAACGCTGCGACATAATCTCTCGGTGGGCGCCGCGATCGGAATTCCGTTGGGCTTGAACACGAACGATCGCGAACGAAATGCCACGCAGAAGATGCAATGGGGATTGAGCGGCGCGTCACTCACACTTGAACCGTTTGCGGGACGCCTGACATTTGACAAGAAGTTGACCTCAGGCACCGGCGCGAACGCTACAGCGCTGCGTAACCAGGAACTCGCTGGTGTTCGGGCTGGCATCGACGTTGGCCGTTATGTTGGCGTGCGCGGATTTTACTGGCGCGGCACCGACAAGGACTTCAAACGCACGCAATCCTTGCAGAGCTGGGGCGGTGAGCTGCAATTCCGGTTGAACTCATCGCCGGGGTTGACTCCATACCTCCTGGCCGGTGCAGCGCAACTCGACTTCAAGGAAAACGACTCAACCGCGCTCGCACAAAAGTCCGATGACAAACTCAGCCTGTTGCTTGGCGGCGGTGTTGCGTTGCCGCTTGGAGAACGCTTTGCGCTGAATGCGGCGGCGCGTGATTACCTGTTTGGACAGGGCAACGGCGCAGATAGTGTATCGTCACCTTCCGATTTGCGGCACAATTGGATGTACACGGTCGGCGTTCGCATCAGCCTTGGCGGCAAGTCCGGATCAAGAGAAGCGGAACGCTCGGTCACACGTGAACGCTCATTGATGGCCGAGATGCGCGCCGACTCCATCCGCTGGGTGCAAGAAACGCAAAGGGCACGTCTCGAAGGGCGCAGTGTTGCAGCCGGCGGGCAATCGATCCGCGATTCACTCACGATCGTTGACGGTCGCCTGGTGCGTGTCGACAGCACGTTGATTGCGCGACTCAAAGCCGACTCGATGCGGATGGACAGCGTGAAGCGCGCATCGCCGGCGGTGAACATGATTACGATTCCGGTTCCGACGGTTGGCGAATTTTATGTGCGCTACGGGTTACCTCCGGCGGCGCCAGGATCTGCCGCTGACAGTGCGGCGCGCCGAGCGGCAGCAGCGATGCCGGTTGTGCCAGGCGTTCCGACAACGCCGCCGCCAGTCTCTCAGATGACGGAGGCCGAACGCGATGCGGCGATGAACCGTCGCATTGATTCGCTGGTGGCTGTGCGCGTAAATGAGCGCACGGCAAGTCTCACGGCACCGGCACCGATCATCGTACCGGCGCCAACGGTGGTCGCGCCCGCCGCGCAACCAACCGTGGTTGCAACTCAGCCGCAATCGAACTACAGCTGGATTGGCAGCGAGTCGCGTGGCGGCTTGCTGGTGTACAGCGGCTTCACGGTCAACGATGGCGCCCAGATACTGATAGGCGGGCGTTTCGATCTTGGTCCAATTGGTGGCGGAAACTCCGCATTTCATTTTGCTCCGGAAATTGCTTTTGGAGCGGGCTCGGGTGGGCGTACGACGATGATTGTCGCCAATGCGATCCACACGTTTGGCAAACGTCGTTTAGGGGAATTCCGCACCATTCAGCCGCATGTGGTTGGTGGAATCGGCATTCTCAATTTCAGCGATCGCGTTGGGTCACGCGACGGATTGCAGGGTGTCATCAATCTTGGCTACGGCATTTCCATGCCGCTGTTCAAGAATCCCGGTACGCGTGCCGCGCCGGTGCTGACGGTCGAGCATCAGGGCGTCGATTTCTTCCAGTTGAATCGCCTGCTCGTTGGCTTGTCGTGGCGGTTGTAGTAGCGCCACTTGAACTGATTGTGTGATTTACGTTTTGATCGAACACGGGCACTGCGATGGCGCGGTGCCCGTGTGTTTTTTGTGAAGTGCGCGTGCTCGTACGGGCTTGGCTTGATGCCCCGGGAACGTATTGCCGCGCGAGATTGGCGTTCAGCTGTTTCACGCGGAGACGCGGCGGTAGCGGAGACGCGGAGGTAGCGGAGACGCGGAGGTAGCGGAGACGCGGAGGTAGCGGAGACGCGGAGGTA
>JBDTTO010000886.1:0-2150 GCA_039930585.1 Gemmatimonadaceae bacterium | reverse complement strand
GGCACGCTGTTGTGGACCGATGGGGCAGGACGACGCTCCATGGAAGGCGCTTTGCACGAAATCTTCGGAACCTCAGGCGACAGCTCGTATCGCTATGACGGAAAGACCGATCGGCAAATTGCACGCGAACAGATGCGCGGCGCAGGTTTTGAAGATGCGCATATCGATCCGCGGATGAACGACGTGCTGAACGCCTACCTCGCGCGCCTTTCGGCGGAGTTGGAGCGAGATCGCGAGGCGGCGCGCATGTGTACGGGCGTGGCGCCATTGCTGGATGCGCTGGAAGCTCACGAACGCGCCACGTTGGGACTGCTCACGGGCAACATTGCAGATGGCGCACGTCGCAAGCTGGCTGCGGTTGGAATTGACGTGAATCGTTTTCGCGTGAACGCGTTTGGGTCGGACCATGAACACCGCCCCGAGTTGCCGGGTATTGCAAAGATGCGCGCGATGGAGTTGATGGGACTTGATCTCACGGGCGACGGCATCGTCGTCATTGGCGATACGCCAGCCGACATTCATTGCGGTCGTTCGCTCGGCGTTCGTGCCATCGGTGTCGCCACTGGTCGCTACACGGTGGAGGAGCTGCAATCACACAACGCCGCAGCGGTGTTCGCAGATTTTTCTGATACCGACGCAGTCGTTCACGCAATTCTCAACTGATCATGAGCGACTCGCGCGCAAGCACAAACGCTGCTCCTTTAAGTGACGCTTCACAGCCCGGTTTGCGCGTACGCGTGATTGGAATTGTGCGCGGTCGGGAGCTTGATGCGTACGCTGGAGTTGCGCTGGTCGATCATTCGCTGCTGTTGACCTGGGAGCATGCGGCGCCCTGGCAGCTCGATCTGGATGGTCTTGATGGCGTGATGCCACGCGCTCAGCAACTGACGTTGTATCTCGGCAGCGGCGACGTTCTTGAACTGACGGAGAACGATTCCCTCCGTGCGTTCTCTGCACGCGTGATGGATCGGGCGTGCGCGGTGCCCGAACTCACGCGCGGATTGCGTGCGATGGGTTCACTGCGTGGGGCGCAGGGTGCGGCGCACGATCGTTGGTTTGCTCCGCTGCTGGCGGCTCGTCGCGCGGTGGCCGGAATCAGTGACGCTGAGCGACAAGTTGCACTGGTCGATGCGCCAACGATCGCGAAGCAGCTGCATCGCGTGATGACGGATTTGTCGAAAGAGCAGGCCGCCAATCATCCGGCCATGCAGCGCGCGATTGAGGCTGCGTTGCAGGAAGAAAGTGAGCGCGTCTTGACAGCGCTTGATCGTCTGGCGCTTGCAGCCGATGTGTTGCGGGTAAGTGCGCTTGATACGCGACTGGTCGATTGGCGTCGTTGGATGCACGCCTTGCGCGAAACGTTTGTCGCTGCGGATCAGTCGTGGCCGGGTTGTGCGAAGGTTCTGTCGCACGGAGTTTGATCCGCGCGGCGCGAACACGACTCGTCACGCTCCGAAAAAAAATCGAAAAATGTGATCTCGTCCATTCGCTGCGTTCATCGAAATGCGGAGATGCGATCTCTCTGCATTCACGGTTTCAGCTCTTTGACCAGTCCGTCTTTCCTGACGCACTCGTTCCGCATCCGCAATCAGTCGCGCATCCGTTCTTCGCGTTCCGCGCCGCGCGAACCGACGTAAACACGCGACGACCAATGAAGAACGCGGCCGTAAGTACCACGAGCAACACGACAATGCTGTCCATCGTCAGCCTCCGCCAAGTCCGAGAGCCAACCCGCCGCGGTATACGATCCACGCAGCGCCGTACGCCAGGGCCAACATGTACGCAAACTGCAGCCCGGCCCAACCCCACCCGATGCGACCACCGCCCGCCTCACGAACGGTAACCGCAATCGTGCTCATACACATCAGCGCGAACACGTAAAACACCATCAGGCCAACCGCCACCAATGGTGTGTACACCAGCTTGTTCGTATCGGGCGCGCGCTCTTCACGCAGACGCTGTCCCAACGCCACTGCGTCGTCGTCAACATTACCCACGCCGTAAATCGTGCTCATCGTGGACACGAAGACTTCACGTGCCGCAAAGCTGGCGGCGATTGACACACCGATTTTCCAGTCGTAACCCAGCGGGCGGACAAGCGGTTCGATACCGTGTCCAATACGGCCAAGTGCGGAATGTGCGAGTTGCGC
>JBDTTO010000885.1:0-2153 GCA_039930585.1 Gemmatimonadaceae bacterium | reverse complement strand
GCGACACCTGCACGCTTGCGTTGTTGCGATTGAAGAACGGCAAAGGCATTGCCAGTCCAACTGTTGGCAATGGACCACTGGTTCCGGACTGTACGGTTTCGAACCCAAGCGACAATGATGGCGCGGCAAAGCGACGACGCTGTTCGGCCAGCACGCGCAGATTTGCCGTTTCGACGTCGCCCTGTGCAACGGCAACCGGCAACAATGTGGAGTTGTTTGAAGCACCGCTTCTCGCAGGCACGACCAGATTGCCTTCGATAATGGCCGAGTCGGTGAGCGGTATCGTTTCGGTGAGTGAGATTTGCATCGAGTCCGGCGAAAGTCCCATCAATGTTTGCAACGAAACTCGTGCTGCAACTTCGAGCAGTGAATCCGCGAGCGCTGCGTTCAGAAATTGTCCGGCGAATACTGTCGCCAGTTCAACTTCCAGCTCGCTGGCGTCACCAGCGTCGCGTCGAATTTTTGCGATTGTGAGCAGACTGTCCGCGTCGCGCGCTGTGCGGCGCGATAGTGTTGCGCGCGCCAACTGTGATTGCGCGCGCGTGTAGGCTGTGTCTACGTCCAGCTCAAGTGCGCGACGTCCGTATGCGTTGCGCAACGAAGCCACGGCCGCGCTGTTGCGCGCAGCGTTGATGCGCGGTTGCCTGGCGCGTGGCCAATCGATTGGAATGTCGAGAGCAAAGTGCGCCTGTGGTTCCGACTTGCTGTAGGACGCACTGAGACTTGGATTCTCGAACTGTTTTGCGAACGCGAACTCTGCCGCCGCGGCCGATGAATCGGCGCGAAACAGAATTGTGCGCGGCGAGTGTTCGACGGCAAGCCGAATCGCGTCACTGCGCGAGATTGCCGTCGGTGGCTTGGTGCGCGAAGCGCCAGTCAACTGAGCAGTTGCTGGCGACGACGCGACAAATGTTGGAACCAGCGTGAGTGCGAACACCCACGCAAATGAGAGCCTGCTGCGTGCGGCCAAGGGTCCTATGGTTGCGGGTGACTCACCGCAAAGAATGCAGTCCCGATCAGCGGACCGCGAGCACCGCCGCGACCGGTTGGTGCAGCAGCGCCGGCCGCTGGTGCTGGAGCCGGGCCGTACTCAAGTGCCAACACGTATGCGCGATGACGCGTTGGATCGACGGCAATTGTCTTGCCGCCGCTCGCCGTCTTGATGGTGGAGACCACAGTGTATTTGTACGGCGAGTCCTGATGCACCACCGTGATGTTGCCGCTGCGTCCTGACGGGATGTACATCAACTTTTCAGTTGCATCCCAACCCAGTGCGTCAACGCCGTCGCCATTGGCGATCGTCGCAACAACTTTGCCTGTTGTTGCATCAACCACGACTGATTTGTTGCTGCAACCGGAGAAGATACGGTTGCTGGCTTTGTCGTACGCGATGCCAGTTGGACCGTCGCACGGCTCGATGCTCCACGTTCTGATGACCTTCATCGCGTTGATGTCGAGCACATCGATGGAATTCTTGTCTTCGATGTTGATGAACACGAGTCCGTTGCCATCACTCGCTCCGCCTTCAGGCCCTTCGCCCGCCAACATCACTTTGCCGAGGACGTCGCCGGTTTTTGCATCGACCGAAACGACTGAACCCGTTGGCTTGCTGTGATTGATTGAGAAAATGCGATTCGTGCCTTCGTCATACCAAATACCATCGGCTCCGTCGATACCGATGTGAACTTTCTTGATCACCGTGTTGTCGGCGAGGTTGAACATCGTGAGCGTACTGTCGCCCGCGTTAGTTGTGAAACCGTGCCCTTCCTTGGCAGCAAACGCAATTCCATGAACACGCGGCGTGTCGGGAATGTCGGCGAGTACGTTGCCTGTGAGACCATCAACAACCATCACGTGGGTGCCGCGCGAAACGTAGACCCAGCCATTGTCTGGATTGACCGCGACGTAATCCGTTCCACCGGCGCCGCCGACATTGAACTTCTGCGTGGCGAACTGTTGCGCGCTGATCTGCACAGATGCGACGGCTGTAGCAACCAGGGCGACAGCAAATTGATGACGTAGTTTGATGGTGCGCGCGTTCGTGCGATGCGCATTGGCGCCATGCACTTTCGCGCTGTGCGAATTCAGTCGGTGCAGTTTCATGCGCAACCTGGGGTACGGGTTTCAGAAATGCTCAAGGCAAGAATCTGCTG
>JBDTTO010000884.1:0-2153 GCA_039930585.1 Gemmatimonadaceae bacterium | reverse complement strand
CGCCACATCGATTCCTGATCCCACCGCGACATTCGCGGCGGATGGCATCAGCAATCCCGCACGACTTGGCGGCGCGCCGTCAAAACCCGCCGGCGTCGAACTGGATATTCCGTTCCCGGACAAATTCCGGTTGAACGCGCGCATCGGCAGCGCGGACATTCGCGCCAACGAACACAACTATCGATTGCAACAGCAAACGGTCGCGCTTTTGGCGTCGGCCGCGTACGACTCGCTGCTGCTTGCACGATTGCATCAGTCCATTCTGAGGGAATCGCGCGATCTTGCCGCCGACTTTCTGAAACGCACCGAAGCACGCTACAACGCGGGCACGGCCGCAAAGCTCGATCAGATCCAGGCGCAAGTGACGGTCGCGCAGGCCGACAATGATCTCATCGGCAATGAACGCGATGTCGCGAACGCCCAGGCGTCGCTCAATCGCATTCTGGGACGCACAAGCAGCGCGCCAATAACGCCGGCTGATTCGTTCAGCGTGCCAGCGGCGTTGCCTGACGTAGCGTCGATTGAGCAGATCGCGCTCACGAATCGACCTGAATTAGCCATCGTGCAGGAGCAACGAATCGGCGCCAAAGCGTCGACAAGTCTGGCGCGCGAGTTCTGGCTGCCCGATCTCACGTTTGGTGTGGCGCACGATTACGCCGCGCCGGGTGCTGCGCTGTTTACAACAGGCATTTCACTGCCATTGCCAATCTTCTACTGGCAGCACGCGAAGGGTGATATCGCGCAAGCAAAACACTACGAACGCGAACTCTCGGCCGCTGAGCGCGACACACGTGCACAAGTAGTTCAGGATGTTCGCATCGCATACGCCAACGCCAGCACGAGCATGCGACAGGTGGTGTTCATTCGCGACCAACTGGTTCCGGCCGCGCGCGAAGCTTATCGCATTGCATCAACCAGCTACGCACTTGGCGGTTCGTCCGCGCTGGAAGTACTGAATGCGCGCAGTGCATTGCTTGCTGCGCAAAGTCAGCTGGCTGACGCACTCTCTGACGCCAATACAGCCCGCGCCGACCTTGAACGCGCCTTGGGCACGCCTGTTTCTTCCAATGGAGTAATCAATCGATGATCGCCTTACAGCTTCGCAGAAACGCGATCGTCGCGACGTTGACGATTGCTGCAGTGACTGCAACCGCGTGTTCGTCGGGCGGGAAAAGTGCAGTTGACACCACGAGTACCAGTGCCGCGGCAACGAAGGGAGGAGCAACGCTGACGCTCACTCCCGAACAAAAGCAGCGCATTCACCTGGTGAAAGAGGAGTCCGTCACGTTTCGTCCAACCGTTGAAGCAACGGCGAGTGTTGCGTTCAACGGTGATCGAACAACGGCGGTGCTGTCGCCCGTGTCGGGTCCGGTCACGCGCATTGTTGGTTTGCCCGGAATGGCGGTGACGCGCGGACAACCATTGGCATATGTGTCGTCGCCGGATTTTGCCGATGCGGTCGCAACGTATCGTAAAGCGCAAACGGCGTACAAGAACGCAAAACGTATTGCCGATCGTGATTCAGCACTGTTTCTGAACGATGCACTCGCGCGCGGCGATCTTGAGCAGGCGCAATCTGACGCAGCTTCGGCTGAAGCCGATCTTGAAGCGGCGGTGCAGGATCTTCGCGCGCTGGGAGTTGAGGAAAGCCAACTATCGGCGACCGGTGCGTTGTCAAAGATGGAAGCAATCATTCGTTCGCCGCTCGCAGGCACCGTGGTCGAGAAACTGGTTTCCGAAGGTCAGCTGCTGCAGGCGGGATCGACGACGTGTTTTACTGTCACCGATTTGAGTTCGATGTGGGTGATGGCGAACGTGTTTGCGAACGATCTGCACGATGTTGCCGTTGGGCAAACGGTCGAAATATTCGCAGGCGGCAGCGAGAAGCCGGTCACCGGAAGAGTTGATTACATCGCGTCGCTCGCGGATCCGGGAACGAATGCAGTTTCAGTGCGCATCCTCGCACCAAATCGTGACCAACTGTTGCGGCGCGATCTGTTTGTACGTGTCGAGATTCGTTCAAACGTGGCACATCATGGTTTACTGGTGCCGGTGGCTTCGGTGTTGTTGGATGATCAGAGCCTGCCGTTTGTGTTTGTTGCGAACAGTGCGGGTGGTTACACACGCCGTCGCATTACGCGCGGCCATCGCGT
>JBDTTO010000883.1:0-2154 GCA_039930585.1 Gemmatimonadaceae bacterium | reverse complement strand
GACGCTAGTGTTGAGCGTAATGCTGATCAGTAGTGCTGGCGGGTTGTGGTGGCGTTGAATTTGCCATTTACACGCCGGATGATCAGATCACGCTGACGCCCGAACTGCAGTTGATTGTGTACTCGCGCAGCGCAAAGTGGTGCGACATTCTGCTGGATATGGGGCTCGAAGAGAAATCGGTACTGCCGCCTCCCGTTTGGTGTGTGTCGCGCGACTCACTGATTGCCGCGCCGGAGCTGTCGGACAGTCTGATGTTGGCCGTGCGACGGCTTGCACTCGCACCGGGCGATTTTGACGTGGCGCAAGCGTGAGTAAACCCGTCAAGTCTGGTACGCGTTCGCCTTCGCTGTTCGCTTCGAAAGTGCCGGAGCCTTTGGCCGCGCGCATGCGACCGCAAACGCTCGATGAATACATCGGTCAGCAACATTTGCTCGCGCCAGGAATGCCGCTGCGTCAGCAACTCGCACGCGGCGTTGTTGATTCGATGATTCTGTGGGGACCGCCCGGCGTCGGCAAAACGACGTTGGCGCGCCTGTTTGCGCAATCAGCAAACGCGGCGTTCATATCATTTTCCGCAGTGAGCGACGGCGTCGCGCGCGTGCGTGAAGTTGTGGCCGAGGCAGAAGACCGTCGCGATGGCGGTCGTGGAACCATTCTGTTCGTTGACGAGATTCACCGGTTCAATCGCGGACAGCAGGATGCATTTCTTCCGCACGTCGAAGCGGGAACCGTTGTACTCATTGGCGCAACAACGGAAAATCCATCGTTCGCATTGACGGGCGCGTTGTTGTCGCGCACGCGTGTGCTAGTGCTTGAAGCAATCAGCGCGAATGACTTGATGGGATTGGTTGATCGCGCGTTGTCTGATTCAATTCGCGGACTCGGTACGCGTAACATCACCATCGCGCCCGATGCGCGCGCACTCATTGCCGAACTTGCGGACGGTGATGCACGCCGGTTGCTCGGTTCACTCGAAGCGGCCGCAACGCTCACCGACGACGGCGGCGAAATTGTTCGATCGGTTGTTGAAGCGGCGGTGCAGCGACGCGTTCCGCAGTACGATAAAAGCGGAGAAGAACACTACAACCTCATTTCCGCATTTCACAAAGCGTTGCGCGGAAGCGATCCGCAAGCGGCGTTGTATTGGCTCGCCCGCATGATCGAAGGGGGCGAAGATCCGCGATACCTCGCACGTCGCATGGTGCGCATGGCGGCCGAGGATGTCGGGTTGGCCGATCCGCAGGCGCTGACGTTTACGCTGGCGGCGGCCGAAACGTATGAGCGCCTGGGCTCGCCCGAGGGCGAGTTGGCGATCGCAGAAGCGGCCGTCTATCTGGCAACGGCGCCCAAGTCGAACAAGGTGTACGAGGCGTGGGGCGCTGCTCTTGAGGCGGCACGAAATTCGCCGGCAGCAAAGGTGCCGATTCACCTGCGAAACGCGCCCACGAAGCTGATGAAGGAACTCGGGTATGGGTCCGGGTACCAATACGCTCACGCCGTTCCCGACGCTTTTATTCCGCAGACTTATCTTCCGGAAAGCCTCGAGGGCGCCACGTTTTATGAGCCGGGCCCATTTGGTTTCGAGCGCGAGATTTCCAAGCGGCTCGCCTGGTGGGCAAACAAACGCGCTGAGGCCCTGCGCGATCCCAACTCGACATCACCCGAAGCACCTTCCACCGATTCCGGAGACTCCGATACATGAACAAGGATTTGCGGGTTGCACCATCAGGTCGTTCCCGCTCACGTCGCAACTGGATGTGGGTTGGTGCAGCGTTCCTGATCGTGGCTGTCGCAGGTTGCGCCGCTCTTGGTCGCGCAACATTTGCTGAGCCCACGGTGCGACTCAAAGACGTCGCCATCACGGGAATTGGACTGCAAGGTGGAAGCGTGGACGTGCGACTGTCCGTCTACAATCCAAACAAGTTCAACCTCGATGCACTCAAGATGACTTACAAAGTCGACATCGATTCGATTCCGCTGGGTGACGGCGAACTGGGTGATCGGTTCGTTGTTCAATCCAAGGATTCATCCGAAGTGCATTTGCCCGTGCGATTCACGTACGCTGGTTTGGGAGCGGCGGGTTCGTCGCTGCTCAAATCCGGCAGCATCAACTATCGTGTGCGCGGAGATTTCACAGTCTCCACGCCGCTCGGC
>JBDTTO010000882.1:0-2154 GCA_039930585.1 Gemmatimonadaceae bacterium | reverse complement strand
GCAACAAGCGGTACGCAATAAATTGGTACGCCCAGCGGGGATTCGGTGCTTTAGTAGACAGCGCTGAAACGGATTTTACGGATTCGACGGATCATCCGGATACTTCGCATTGGAGTGGCGTCATGGAAAACGAAAAAGAACTGGTTCATGCAGACATTACAGCGCAGATCGTCAAGGCGTTTTATGATGTGTACAATGAACTCGGAGTCGGATTTCTTGAGAATGTCTACAAACGCGCAATGGTGGTCCTCTTAAAAGAACGCGGCCTTCGGTGCGAGCTCGAAGTGCCTCTGCCGATTTTCTTTCACGGCGAAAACATTGGTGATTACCGGGCCGATTTAATTGTTGAAAAGGTCGTCATCGTCGAGGTGAAAACTGGTCCAGCAATTCATGCAGTTCACATAACGCAGGCCTACAACTATCTGAAGGCCAGTCGACTGTTGGTTGCGCTGGTCATGAACTACGGCCCAAAGGCCGAATTCAAACGCGTTTATCTCGACCGTTCCCCACGAAGGCGCGAAGTATCCGGTTGATCCGTCAAATCCGAAAAATCCGTTTCAACGCTGTTTGACCGATCTCCGAAATTCGGCGTCCTACCAATTGTGCACACGAAACCAAAACGGTGGTCGCAAACTCGCGACCACCGTTTCACATCACTATTCAGAACGCATCAAGTAATCGTCGGCCGATGATTCAGAATATCCGTGTGTATCTGGTACTGATGACACACCGACAGAATCTTGTCGTCGTTGTACAACGCACCAATGATCGTTGCACAAATCGGCTGCGGATTGAGCGCTGGCGTCGCAGGTGCGGGCGCACCGCCCGCCGGCGCGCCTCCGCGTCCACCACCGCCACCAAAACCCTGCGCCGGCACATCGAACTTTGACTGCACCACCGCACACGGATGTCCGGTTTGCGCATTCTGCCCAACATCCGCACTCGGCGACGCAATAAACATGTCGAGATCCTTCATGAACTTGCCCCACTCACTCACCAACATGTAGCGACGGCGCTGATTGTTGATGAACTCGAACGCGCGAATTGTACGACCACCAACAAAGCGTGGGTTCCAATCCGCCGGCGCCATTGGATCCGCAGGCACTGCAGGCGCACCACCGGCCGTACCAGCGCCACGTCCTGCGCCACCACCGCCACCTCCTCCTGCGCCACGACCTGCACCCGGTGCGGGTTGTTCAGGCAACGTTGTCAAATCCAAACCGGTTTCTTTCGCCTTCCGCTGCACGTAGCTGTCAAACGCGGCCGCGTATTCTGCGTTCAATCCGCCGCCACCCATTCCAGGTACCGTTGGACGCGCACCAATTGCAACAGGCTTCATACCAAGCTCGGTGAGCTTCGCAACGAATTCCGCGGGCGCGCCCTGGCCCGGACGACCGTCGGCGGTTGGTGTGCCCGAATCAACACCGATGCGCAAACCGGCGAGCTTGATGTTCGGATCAAACTGAAACGGCATCGTGATCGTTGACGGATCTTTTTCATCCGCACCGTGCACCGCGTTGAATACCATCGCGGCATCCATCACCGTGCGCGTCATCGGCCCAACGCGATCTTGCGACCATGACAACACCATTCCGCCCGCGCGCGACACGCGACCGAACGTTGGACGCAACGCACAAATACCATTCCGCGTAGCGGGCGAAACAATCGAACCCGATGTTTCCGTGCCAATACCAAATGCAACACACGCTGCTGCGGTTGCCGAACCCGGGCCCGCCGATGAACCACTGGAACCCTGCGACAGATTCCACGGATTGTTTGTCCGACCACCAAACCACTGATCGTTCTGCGCAAACAATCCCGTTGCAAGTTTCGCAATCAGCACTGCACCGGCATCACGCAAACGCACAACGATTTCCGCGTCGTCGTCAATGATGCGATCCTTGAAATCCTTCGCGCCCCACGTGGTCGGCACACCCTTCGTGTTGAACAGATCTTTGACACCGTACGGAATACCATGCAGCGGTCCGCGATATTTTCCGGCCGCAATTTCTGCATCCGCTTTCTGCGCTTCGGCCATGCCCTGCGATTCCATGATCGTGACGGCGCACAACAGCGTCGGATTGTATTTCTTCAGTCGATCGAGATAAATCTTCGTCAACCGTGTTGACGTGATCTTCTTTTCCTTGAGCAACG
>JBDTTO010000881.1:0-2156 GCA_039930585.1 Gemmatimonadaceae bacterium | reverse complement strand
TCCGTTCGCCGTTTGGGTGATCGTCAACGCGTTATCCAACGCAGCGGCCTTCGCTCAGCACGGGCACACGCATGACAGGTCCTGTGCATCAAGGTTTGGGGTCGTTGGGTTGCGCGGGCACGCCCGCCCAATCGGACAGACACGACACGGCCACGCGTCGAACGTCCCGCCGAATGACTTCGAGGTCGCTTCGCACGCGCGACAGTTCGACAATGGCGCGCAGCTCCGGAATGAAATTGCCACCATCCCTGGCGCGCAGTTTTGCGACCGCGATGATCCACGCAGAGAACCGGATCGCGACGTCGTTGGCTCGAAGAAAATCGGGATCCTCCTTCGCGGTTGTGGCGTTCATGTTGCGCATCTTGTCAGCGAGATCCTGGCCGACGAATTCCACCGCCTGCATGAGTTCTTTTGTCGCATGCGGAACGTCTTGAATCAGACGGGTCATTTTTGCGGCTTCTTCGGCATCGGCGTTCAGCATTGCTGCTTTGCGCGCGACTTCCGACTACTGGGCCGTGGGAAGCTTCGCGTCCTTCTCGACGGGTTCGATTTTCTGGACGCGAAAGCGGTACGACAGTTTGCTATCGGGCCACGGTTGTCCCGCGTCGTTGCGTTCCGGCAACCAGCCGCTCCATTGCAGCGACTCCGCGCCCGGATGGGCCGGTATTGGGGCAATGAGTCCGAGCTTGTCCAGTCCCTCGACGTGGAGCTCCAGCAAGCGCTGGCCTTGTGACGTCTCGAGCAGGATATGACCGGGCAGAATCCAACGACCGTGCTCTTCCCGGGCCGCGTCCGGGTCGCAATACCCCTGAAAGCCGTAGTAGCGTCCGATGCGGTCGTCGACGGAGATCAGGTAAAAGAAGCTCGCGTAGTGCTTGTACGAACCGTCTGGGTCCTTTTCCGGCACTACCGGTTTGGGTTGACCGCGCGGCAGCAGGATTTCGATTTCCAACGTCAGCTGCTGGCCGTCGATCGTTGGCGGGATGTGCCCGAAGTAGCGGCTCACGCCAAAGGCCAGCAGCGCGAGCGCCAGCACCACACCGGAACTTGCGGCCGCCGAGCGAAGTCCACTGGCGGTATCGTGAGCCGAGAGCAGGCGCGCGAAGATGAGACCGGCCACGAGTCCGAGGATGCCGAAAAGCAAACCCCATCCGATGACCCGGTAATACTGGGTACCGTTCGCCTCGGAGAGACGAAACCAGTTGATCTGGCGTGCGCCGATGTATCCGCCCGCAAGGAGCCCGAGGAGTGCGGCGGGAAGAGACGAGAGAAGGAACGCGACCCATTTCATGGTTGTGACGTCGCACGGGTTCGTGGAGGACCAACGCTGGCTCTCTGCGTGGTCGGGCGCGCGGGAATATTATGGTGCCGCTCGTCCGATGGTCACTAAAGCGTCGTCGCGGTGTGTTTTCGCGGTGGGTCGTCGCACCTCAACGCCTTTGACTGCAGCAACATTCACCTTCGGCACCCAAGAGAACTGTTTCTGCAAATGCTCCAAGTTCTTACCGTTCGGCACGACGACCGGTAGCCTTTATGCACAGTTTGCTGCGAGGATCTCGGCTGTCGCACACTACCACTCTGGAGTTGCATGCGTGTTGTCGCTGCAGTTTTCGCTCTCATAGCGCCCACGTTCGTGTTCGGTCAGAGCGTGCAGGAACCGATCCGGAATTGGCGTGTCGCGCACGAGATCGCAATCGTTCGTGAGATGAATGCGTTGCTCTCGCTCCCGAACATTACGCGTGACACGGCGAATCTCCGTCCAAACGCAATGGCCATCGCCACGATGATGAAACGTCGCGGCATAACGACGCAACTGCTGGAAACGAAGGGCGGGCCGCCCGTCGTGTTTGGCGAGTTGAGGGCGAAGAATGCAACCAGAACGCTGGTGCTGTACGCGCATTACGACGGACAGCCAGTGAACCCCAGTGAGTGGCAAGGCGGCGCCCCGTTTGTGCCGGCCCTTCGCATGCAGCGTGATGGCAAGTGGATGGACCTGCCGCTGCCCGACTCGGGCCGCCTCGATCCCGAAGCGCGCATCTTTGCCCGCGGCTCGGGTGATGACAAAGCACCAATTGTCGCGATCCTGGCTGCGCTTGATGCAATGCAGGCCACAGCGCGCCCGGCAACCGTTAATCTCAAATTTTTCTTTGAGGGCG
>JBDTTO010000880.1:0-2157 GCA_039930585.1 Gemmatimonadaceae bacterium | reverse complement strand
GCGCAGGTGCACGCATGACCTCCATTGCCAAACCGCCCGTACGACATCCGGGGCTGCACAAAAATTCGCTGGGTTACACCGTTCGCGACTACGAAGGTGCGATGTCAACGCTGTGCGCGGGCTGCGGACATGATTCAGTAACTGCCGCACTGGTGCAATCGTTCTGGGAGCTGGCGCTGCCACCGCATCGCGCAGCGAAGATGAGCGGTATTGGGTGCTCATCGAAAACGACGGCGTATTTCATGAGGCAATCGCACGGATTCAACTCCGTGCATGGTCGCATGCCTTCCGTAACGTCGGGCGCCAATGCCGCGAATCGCGATCTCACGTACATCGGCATTTCGGGCGACGGAGATTCACTGTCGATTGGTCTTGGTCAACTTTCGCACGCGATTCGTCGCAATGTGCGAATGCTCTACGTGATCGACAACAACGGCGTATACGGCCTGACCAAAGGCCAATTCTCCGCATCTGCAGACATCGGCAGCACGTCAAAGAAAGGCGAAGCCAACGTGCAGCCGCCAATTGATCCGGTGCTGTTGGCGCTGACCCTCGGTGCCACTTTTGTCGCCCGAAGTTTCTCTGGTGACAAGGCGCAGCTCGTCCCCATCATCAAGGCGGGTTTGTCGCACAACGGCCTGGCGCTGATCGATGTGATTTCGCCATGCGTGACCTTCAACGATCACGAAGGCAGCACCAAGAGCTACAAGTTCACGCGTGAACACGAAGTGGAAATCTCTGCCGCCGATTTTGTGCCCTTGCGTCACGAGATCAAAGCGCCAGAAACTGAGGCGGCCGTCTCAGTAGTCACGATGCACGACGGAAGCACCGTAAGATTCCGCAAAACGCACGAAGACTACGATCCGACAGATCGCGAACAGGCATACGCACACGTGCGCGCGTGTCAGATGCGGCACGAAGTGGCAACGGGGCTGCTATACGTAAGTGAAGGCGGCCACGACATGCACGCAGTTGCAAAAACAGTGACAACGCCGTTGGTGGATCTGCCCTTTAATCAGCTGTGTCCGGGCAACGATGCGCTGCAGAAACTGATGGAAAAATATCGGTAGCACTCAATTGAGCGGGCGATTCACCTGAGGTGTCGGTGGATCGCCCGTCAGTGACAATTGCAATTGTGTCAGAATGATGACAGACGGGGCGCTCAACAAGCGAATGAAGCAACGCGCGCGCTTACCGCGCGTAGTTTTTGGAAGAGGTTCCGACGCACGCTGATTGGTTGGCGTGCGGAGTTCGCTTTCGTCTTCCGCCCCGCACAGATCATGAACATCACGCAGTCTCTTTCACGCATCGGGTTGTTCGCGGTGCTTGTTCCCACGGCCCTATCCGCGCAACGCGGTGGCGGCGGTGGGCGCGGCGCGCCGCCCGCTGACACCACGTACGACGTGTCATGGCGCAACATCGGCCCCAATCAATCCGGACGTATGGTCGCAGTCGCCGGCTCAAGCGCTCGGCCGCTCGAATACTATCTGGGTACGACCGGTGGCGGTGTCTGGAAAACGACCGACGGTGGTACGACCGCAGTGCCCGTAACCGATGCGTTTTTCGGCGGCACGATTGGCGCACTCGCCGTGCAGCAATCCAATCCCGATGTCGTGTGGTCAGGTGGTGGCGAAACGCCCATTCGCGGCAACGTGTCGCATGGCGATGGCGTTTGGAAAACCACCAATGCCGGCAAAACGTGGTCCTACATGGGACTCAAGGAAACGCAGTACATCTCGCGCGTGCGCATTGATCCAACCAATCCGGATATTGTGTACGTCGGTGCACTGGGGCACGTGTTCGGACCGAATCCGGAACGCGGTGTCTTCAAGACAACCGATGGCGGCAAAAGCTGGAAGAAGATTCTGTTTCGGAATGACAGCACCGGCATTGCCGATTTGATTCTCGATCCCAGCAATCCGAAAATTATCTACGCCACGTTCTGGCAAGCGGGTCGTAAACCGTGGCTGCTTGTAAGTGGTGGCAAAGGCAGCGGCATTTTCAAGTCAGTGGACGCTGGTGACACGTGGACTGAAATTTCGCGGAATCCCGGACTTCCGCAGACCGGATTGCTGGGTGCAATTGGCATCACTGTTTCGCCGGCGAAGCCCAGTCGGTTGTGGGCAATTGTCGAACACGAAGCGGCAGGCGGCGTGT
>JBDTTO010000879.1:0-2170 GCA_039930585.1 Gemmatimonadaceae bacterium | reverse complement strand
GCGAAAGGTGAATCAAAACCGGAGTCGATGATTGATCCGGAAATTTGCGATTGCTGTCATACCTCGTCGGCGCTTGTTCCCGGTGGTGCTGCGATCGCGTATCGCAATCGCGAAGAGGGCGAAATTCGCGACATCAATGTCATTCGGTTGAACGGCACGAAATGGCAAACACCAGTGCGCGTTCATGCTGATAACTGGCACATCAGTGGATGTCCGGTAAACGGTCCATCAATTTCCGCACGCGGTTCTGATGTTGTCGTCGCGTGGTTTACCGCAGCGAACGACACAGCGCGCGTACGTGTCGCGTTCTCAAGCGATACGGCCAATACGTTCGGCGCGCCGTATGAAACCAATGAAGCCTTTCCCGATGGAAAAGTTGGCGTTGTCCTGACAAAAGATGGCAGCGCGATTGTTTCGTGGATCGAACGTCGCGGGCCGATGGCGGTGCTGCGCATTCGTTCTATCAAGCGCGACGGCACACGAACCGTCGCCACTGATGTCGCCGATCTTGGTGAAGGCAAACGCGCCGGCGGCGCACCAAAGTTGTTGCTGCAGGGCGATGATGTTTTGCTCGCATGGACCGACATGACCACCAATCGCGTGCGCACCGCGACCGTGAAACTCCCGTAATCGAATACATGCCCATTCGCGCGTTTGTAACCGGCGGTACGTTCGACAAAGAATACGACGAATTGACAGGCGCACTGTTTTTGCGCAACACACATGTGCCCGAGATGTTGCGCCGCGGTCGCTGCGCGCTGGACGTGCGAGTCGAAACGTTGATGATGGTGGACAGTCTCGACATGACCGATGCACAGCGACTCGTCATTGCAAACGCATGCTGGAACGCGGCCGAAAATCACATCGTCATCACGCATGGCACCGACACGATGGTGGAAACCGCGCGAGTCGTCGCCAGCGAAAACACAAGCAAGACAATCGTGCTGACTGGCGCCATGATCCCGTATGCGTTTGGCAGCTCGGACGGACTCTTCAACCTTGGCAGCGCACTGTCCATTGTACAAACGCTCGCACCTGGCGTATACATCGCGATGAACGGGCAGTGTTTTCACTGGGACAACGTGCGAAAAAACCGGGACGCCGGAGTGTTCGAACCGCTCAATGCCGGGTGACGAAAGTCCGGCCTTTATTCGCCAACCCGTCGGCTCACTGCTAGACTTCCTTCATGAAACAGAAACAGGCCATCAAGCTGCGCGAAACATGGGGTGATGCCGAGTGCGCGCACCCGGCGCTGGCGCGTGAATACGACGCGGAAGGGCAGCGCACCAGTAACTACATCTGCTCGCAGTGCGGGCGCACGCTGACGTTCAAGGAACGTGCGGAATGGATGCTCGCCAACGGCAAGCGCGACTGAGACTGCTCGTGTAAAAGCCCGGCCGCCGGGGCCGAGGTTGCGTATTAATTGCGTCACTGATAGCTCGGCCGTGACATTTGCCACACCTGTGGAACTCGCGCGGACGCATTGTGTGAAAGGTTGCAGTTAACACCTTTCATCGCTGGAGCAGTGCCATGCCCGCCAATATTTCCAACGAATCAACGCTCGCCAATAACGCGGCCAATGCCGATCGCGCGCTGCAAGCAGCACCTTCAGTCATCAGCAAGACCGAAACGGCTCCCGACGAACCCATTGCCGGAATGCGCCTCGACATGAACGAGATACTCGGCCTCAAACGTTCCTGAACACATTCGCGTGACGCAGCGTTGCGCGGATGGCTGCGTGCGACGCTTGTAACGGGACGCGCGCTGGCCAAGATTTCGGGATGATCAAACAGCTGCTTCCCGAACGCCAGAACCTTAATGGCGGCGATCTTATTTTCACGCTCAATTCCGCCGCGCAGAAACGTGCTGCAGCGGGTGAGTCCGTAATCAATGCGACTGTTGGTGCACTGTTGGACGACAACGGCAAACTCGTTGTCTTGCAGTCCATCATGGAGCAATACGCGCTGCTGACGCCGCCGGAGATTGCGCCCTACGCACCCATCGCGGGCGACGCTGCATACGTCCTGGCGCTCGTGCAACGCCATTGGCCCACGCTGGCAAGTTCTGGAGTCAGCGTTGCGACGCCAGGTGGTACCGGTGCGCTGTCCGTAAGCATTCACAACCTGCTGGAACCCGGTGACACGCTGCTGTGCGCGGCGCCATTTTGGGG
>JBDTTO010000878.1:0-2172 GCA_039930585.1 Gemmatimonadaceae bacterium | reverse complement strand
GCTGCTGTTTGACGGCAACAAGACGGGCAAGTACGAACGGCTCGCGGAATTTGCCGGGCGGTTGTGTTACATGAGTCAACGCAATCCCGCCAACAGAACCACGCGCGAATATCTCGAAAACATCAAGAAGCAAAGTCACGGCAGTGTACTCAAGCACGCCAACTATTCGTTATTGATTGAAGGCGTGAGTCATTCGCTCACGCACGAGTTGGTGCGACACCGCGCGGGATTTGCATATTCGCAATTATCACAGCGCTACGTTGACGAAAGTGCCGCATGTTTCGTAATGCCACCGGCCGTCATTGGTGATGATGCGCTCGAAGCAGCGTGGACCGCACAGATGGAGAGTGCGCTCACGCTTTACGTCGCACTGGTTGAGCAGCTCATGGGGCGATATGCGTGGGTGAATGATCGCACACATCGTCGCAAGATGGCGCGTGAAGGCGCGCGCAGTGTGTTGCCCAACAGCACCGAATCGAAAATTGTCGTCACCGGCAACGCACGCGCGTGGCGCACCATGCTCGAACTGCACAGTAGCGAAAACGCCGAACTGGAAATGCGTCGCCTTGGAGTCACGTTGATTCGCGTGTTGCAACCGGAAGCACCTGCCTTCTTCAACGATTTCGAGATTTATGACGCAGCCGACCGCAAGCCAGCCGCGCGCGTTTTGTATCACAAGGTGTGACGCGTTCAGTTGATTTTTTGCGCATTGCCTAAGGCCTAACCAACACACGTAAACCACGAAATTCGACGCAATTTATATATGAGCCAGACAGATCACACAGCTCCCTCGCTGATGCACGACGCGCCGGGAATGGATCCCGCAAACTGGGACACGTTTACCAGCGTCGCGCACAAGGCCGTCGACGAAATGGCGGAACACCTTTCGTCCATTCGCGACAAACCGGTGTGGCAACCAATGCCGCAGTCGGTGAAAGATTCGCTCGCGCAACCGGTGCCGCGCTCGGGGATCGGCGACGCGGCTGCATACGACGCATTTACGACCAACGTGTTGCCGTATCCCGGCGGCAATCTGCATCCGCGCTTTTGGGGCTGGGTGATGGGAACCGGCGTTCCGTCGGCAATGGTGGCTGAGTTTCTTGCAGCCGGCCTCAACCCGAACTGCGGTGGCTTTGAGCAAGCACCACAGTTGGTGGAGACGCAGGTGATTTCCTGGATGAGCGAACTGTTGCTGGACGACGCGACAGCGAGCGGCGTGTTAGTGAGCAGCGCCAGCGTCGCGAATCTGGTCGCACTGACCACCGCCTTGCATGCACGCGCCGGATTTGACATTCGTGCCGAAGGTATTCAGGGCGCGCCGTACAAGCTGGCGTGTTATGGCTCAATCGAAACTCACAGCTGGATCAAACGCACGTGTTCCGTGATCGGACTTGGCGAGTCAGCATTTCGCGCCATTCCCAGCGACGAAAACTTCCGCATCAACATTCCACTGCTGCGTGAGGCCATTCGAGCCGATCGCGCAAAAGGCGTTCGCCCGTTCTGCATTATTGGTACAGCGGGCACCGTGAACACCGGCGCGACGGATGATCTCGAAGCACTGGCCGACATCTGCGCCGAGGAGAACGTGTGGTTTCACGTTGATGGTGCGTTTGGTGCGCTGGCTCGGCTGTCTCCCGCATTAGCACCGCAACTCAAGGGAATCGAACGCGCGGACTCGCTCGCATTTGATTTGCACAAATGGGGTTACCTGCCGTACGGAATCGCTGCAGTACTCGTTCGCGACTCGCAGGCGCATCTGAGTCCCTTCACAACAACGCCGAGCTATTTGCAGACGATGTCGCGCGGCCCGATGATTACCGGCGTGACGTTTGGTGATCGCGGGCTTGATTTGTCCCGTGGATTCATCGCGCTGAAGGCATGGTTCACGATCAAGTCGCACGGGATCGATGCGATCGCACAAAATATCGAAGGCAATGTCGCGCAGGCGCAGCGTCTCGCTCGTCTCGTCACGGAAGCACCAGATCTGGAATTGGTGGCGCCCGTACCGCTCAATCTGGTGACGTTTCGTTATGTGCCGAACGCAGCGATGACAGAAGAAAGCCTCGACGCGTTAAACATGGAAATTCTCATGCGAATGCACGAACGCGGTATTGCGATTCCATCGTCAACGCGTGTGCGCGGAAAATTTGCAATTCGTGTAGCCATTACGAA
>JBDTTO010000877.1:0-2177 GCA_039930585.1 Gemmatimonadaceae bacterium | reverse complement strand
GTGGAACACACTTCACGCGATGCACGCCCGGAAACATTTCAAGCACCACGCGTTCGTAGTCCCAGGCGGTAATGCACCGATCCTTGTGTCGCAAACGTTCTGAGGCACGTGTGCGGAATGTTGACTCGACTTCGCGCGGGCGTCCGCCAAAGGAGGCGTATGGTTGCCTGATATTTTTTACGCCGCTGATCGCGGTTTTTGTTTTCGCAATGAGCATGGCGGGTAAGGCGGACTCGAGATGCTCCGGAGCGTTGCCCTGATTCACAAAACGAACTTCGATTCCATTGGCCACGACTTGCAACAGTTGGCTCACAGCCGCAACGTCGCGCGGTACGGATGCGCGAATCCAGATGCGCTGTGTCGGCAGCACGGTGTGCGTGGTTGTTGCGTCTTCTGGTACGACTATTCCCACGATGCCACTCGCCAACAATCCGTTGGTCGTATCACGAACGAGCTCCTGAGCGCTAAGCGGCTTCCAATAGTCGTCGCAGAGAACTGCCCAATGAATTGGTTGACGCTGCAACTCTGGATCGGCGCTGCCGGCGGCCGCTTCAAACAGCAGGCTTACGCTGTCGCCTGGCGCGAGGTCGGCCAAACCAATCAGTAGCTCGCCGTCGTCGCTGAAGGTCGGAAGCAAAGACACGTCACTGCCAGCAATGAACGCGAATCGTGCGCGCTGATAACCATGTTCGCGCCTCGGACCGAAGGGCGTGACCTGAAAGAATTGAAGTTCCGGATTTGCAAAATCCGTGATCGAGTCTGACGATATCTGCACCTCATCGCTGAACGCACTGTAGCTGAGTGAGATGTGCTGCACTGTTGGCGTGTACGGCTCCTCAGGAAGCGTTGTACCGTCTTTGACTGCCTTCACGAACAGTTTGCGGAATTCTGCGTGCTGAAAACTCTCATTCAGCGTTAGCGTAATGAAACCTTGACGTTCGGTGATCGGCGCTGCGAACTTCGCCTTGAATGCGCTGACAAGGTCGCGACTGCTTCGCCCAAGTGCCGTTGTCTGTTTGAGGCGCGCAATTGGCATTGCATTGACCGGAGTTGCCAGCATCAACTGGCTGGCCGCGTTCGATGCCCAGCCGGTGTTAGTCCGTTGCAACGCGTTGATCACATTCGATGAACGCAGCCCCTCCACCGACTGACGCCCACCCACGGAAAAATTCAGGACTTGCTCGGACCGAGCGTTAGGTGATGCAAACAGTGACTTGCTGTTTTCACTGAATTCGGTTCCGTTCGCGTCGTGAAAACGCGCGGCCACAGTGAAGAAGTTGTTGTCGATCGACGAGTCATAGAGAGAATACCGTTCGCTGAAAACCGGAGGAACATCCTTCCACTGCAACGCCAACGACAAACTCGACAATCTTTTACCCAGCGCCTCGGGATATGCGATCATGAACCGTGCGCCTTCTGTTGGTTGACTGCCAAACGGAAGAAACGCCTTCTTCGGGTCCATCGTTCCGCTATCGCTCTCCAGTGTCAACGACGTGACGCTCGTAACATCAACTTTGACGCTGACGGATTTCAGCACCACTCCCGCAAAATCGAAGTACCCTGCACTCGCACCATCCGCGCGCAACACAAACTGCACCACGGGTGCGGACGTCTCATACGAATATCCGTGCAGATCGACGGTGTAATCGACAACTGCCGGTGCTTCGGCCGAAATTGTGAATGACCACCGCAGCATTCCATCCGAACCCAGGCTCGCGGTAATATCGTCGGGCTCGATCCAACCTTCAGCGCCGCTCACGTAAATGCTGAAGACGTTGCGTGCATCAGCGGCAATTGCGCCGAGCCGTTCACGATCGCCGCCGCTGGTCTTCAGGTTGATCGACACTACACGTTCGCCTTCCTGCAAGCGAAGAGTTGGAGACGAGATTGCGAAGCCCACTTCGGCACGCGGCAGTGACGCCGAACCAAACGGTTTCCACTGCGGATTATCCGGAGGCAACTTGCTCCCCAATCCGTTTCCCGAATTGGCGATTGGCGCGAATCGAACCGTGCCGCGCCCGCTGCGATCAACGAAGATCGAACGCAACGAATCAACGTGTGACGTGTTTACAACGCTGGTTTCGCTGGGGGCATAAACCAGCTCGACTCCAGCGCTGTCTTTGCCTGCCGAGAATCGATGTGACGGATTGATCTCAACGGAAGAAGCGCCCTTTTTC
>JBDTTO010000876.1:0-2177 GCA_039930585.1 Gemmatimonadaceae bacterium | reverse complement strand
TGGCTGGCAACGCTTGAGGACCTGCACTCGCGGTGAGTGTCAATTCGGCTTCGACAGTTTCAAACACAACGCCTGATTGCACGCGGCTGGCCAACTGCTGTTGCGCGGTTTGTGGTGGTTGTGTTGGACGCGGTGGCCCGGTCTGAACTGAATTCGGAATTACATCGTTCATGGTACGAAGTCGGCGACCGGCCGTGCGAGCGGCGAGAATGCGGGCGAGAATCACATCCGTCATTCCAGGAACCGCGCGCAATACCGCTTCGTCCGCCGTATTCACGTTGACGGAGCTTGTGCCATACGTGCGCAAATACGGCCGCGCCTTCTCGAGAATTTCCGGCGTCATACCTTTCACATCCAGCAAATCATCAACCTCACGAAACGGCGCATTGGCCGGTAACACCATTTTGTTTTCCTTGAGGTAGTAATCACGTTCTCCGCCACGCACACGAGCCTGATCGTCGGTGTCTCGCCAGTCCATGATGCTCTGCGCGATTTCATCGGCGGCCGTTGCGTCCTTCAGCAGATTGTTGAAGAACGCTCTCAATTGATCTTCGTTTATCGTGTTCACATTCAATCGTTTGCCGCCCGGGGTCGCATAAACCATCACCGTTACGCTGTCGATATCGACTGGACCCGTATGTGTCGAATCAACAGCAACCCACGGATCGGATCGGCGCAGCGCTGCTGAACCGCCGGAATTCGCGGTCTGACGAATTTCACGTTCGAGCTGCGCCTGTTCAAGCGCGAGGGCACCAATGACCGCAGCGCGCGCCACGCCACGCTCGGCAGCATTGATGCCCAGCATGTAGCGCTCGTGCGCTTCCAAACTGAATTGCAGCGCGACAACCGTAATTGCCACCATGAGCCACAGCGCGGTGATCATGGCAAAGCCGCGACGATTCTGCAGACGTTGTTTCATCGTCCCGGATTCGTCGGAGAGTTAACAACGGCGGCCGCAATGCCAAACGTCATCGGCAACGCCATTAGCGGTGGCACAACAATCCCGTCGGCTGCAATCAGCGTAAGACGCACCGCTTTCGCGCGAATTCCCACTGAGTTATCCGCCGTCACCCATTGGTTGTTCTGTCGATTGAGATATTCGACCGTCATACCGGTAATTGTGCTGTCGAGCTGACGACGCTGCAGTGGTGATTGCTGATTCACCTGATACTCAAGCGTCAACCCGGTCTCGGGCGTTTCTTCATCGGTATCAACAAACAAACGCATGCGAGCGTTTGGAGCATTCGTCGGATTTGGAGCGGTGGTGTTGAACACCAATTCGTCATCACCGCTGGAGGCCGCTGCGGCTACTCCATCGGCGCCGTTGCTGGACACGCGGTTGTTGATTGTGGTGCGAACGCTTGACTGATTGCGCCCCGACGGCGCACCGGCCGCCTGCACCTGAATCGTCGCTGGCAACAGCCATTGGCGAATCGTCTCGCGCAATGCGGCAGCGCGTTCCGTTGGCGCAGTTGATTCGCGAATGATGTGGCGATTATCAATGATGGACGTGAACGTCGCCGTTCCAAGCGCCGCCATGAAACCGGTGATGGTGAGTGCGACAATCAATTCCATGAGTGTCACGCCGCGCCGGTTCTTCATGCGCGCACTCATCGATTGGCACTCGTAATTGGCGGACGACGAAATGCGCGCGACTTGAGTTCGTACTGACCGTCTTTCCAGAGCACGAGAATGCGTACAGTGTACAAACCGGCTTCGTCACTCACGGGCGCGACTTCTGTTTTCCACGAGTACTCATCCAACGGCGCGGGAAACTCACCTTGCGCCACGGAATCGGGCAGCGTCGCCAGATCACGATCCTGATCCAACAGATCAAGAAAATCGAGACGCGACGTTGCGAGTGCTTCGACCACGAGCGCACGTTGCGCGCGTGCCGTGGTGCGATACTGAGATCCGACTGCCGACAGCGCGGCCGCAGCCGTTGCGCCGACCATTGCAACTGCGGCAACGGCCTCAAACAAAGTGATGCCCTTCCGTTTGCCGCGCGCAGCAAACATGCGCGATGTTGGTTTGGACGTTGGTTTAGAAGCTGGTTTGTCGGATAATTCGCGCGTGGAATTGGGCGCATGCGCATTCACACCGCTCGCGTCAATTGCAATCACACCAGCATCCGAATGCAGCGAATGTTCAACGCGCGACAAGTTTCGCCTCCCCGG
>JBDTTO010000875.1:0-2180 GCA_039930585.1 Gemmatimonadaceae bacterium | reverse complement strand
GCGGACAGAAAAGCGCATTCGTCGCGGAGATTGGTAAATGAGTGGTGTGGCAACGCCGCTCATGCAACAGTACCGTGAAATCAAAGCGCGTCACCAGAATGCGATCCTGTTTTTTCGCATGGGTGACTTCTACGAAATGTTTTACGACGATGCCGAAACAGCATCGCGCGAAATTGGCCTGACACTTACTTCTCGCAATAACGGCGGAGCGGCTGAAGTACCGCTCGCCGGCATTCCCGTGAAAGCGGCTGCGGAATATTTGCGTCGCCTGGTGAATCGCGGGCATCGCGTGGCGATTTGCGAGCAAGTGGAAGATCCCAAACTTGCAAAAGGAATTGTGCGTCGCGAAGTGGTCGAGACGATCACACCGGGCGCCGCGTTTGCCGATGACATGCTGGACGGATCGCGCGCCAACTACGTGTGCGCCGTTGTAACCGCACGCGACGTCGTGAAGAATGGTGCGCGTGACGTGATGGGATTAGCGGCCGCCGATCTATCCACCGGCGAGTTTCGTTTGATGATCGCGCCCGTGAGTGATGCGGCGGCGTTGCTCGCCCGCATTGCGCCGCGCGAGTTGCTGGTCGTACGTAACATCGAAGTGAATGATCTCGCGGCGGCGTTGGCCACGCTTGACGGTGTGCTTCGCACGGCGCGCGAGCCATGGGAATTTGATTCGGCGATGGCCAGCGACGAACTCACGCGACACTTCAATGTGCGTGGGCTGGAAGGTTTTGGTTTTGATGTGGACGATCACGCGGCCATTGGTGCGGCGGGTGCGCTGCTTCGTTATCTGCGCGAGTTGCAGCCCGCGGGCTTGCCACATCTCGCGCGTCCGACGATTGAACGCGCGGGCGGTACGATGCCGCTTGATGAGATGACGCGCCGCAATCTCGAACTTGTTGATTCATTGCGCGGTGGCACGCCGTCGGCAAACGGTGCGGCGGGTGGAACACTGTTGTCGGTGCTTGATCGTTCGGCTACGCCAATGGGGCAACGCATGTTGCGTCAGTGGTTGTTGGCGCCGCTGCTTGATCAAAGTGCAATAGAAGCGCGTCTGGACGCTGTGGCAGCGCTTGTGCGCGACCCCGTTGGGCGGGCAGCGTTGCGTGAGACGCTGGACGGTGTGCGCGATGTTGAACGACTGGCAAGCAAGGCGGCTGCTTCGCGCGCGACACCGCGTGAATTACGTGCGTTAGGTGATTCGCTGTCGCGCCTTCCGGCGCTCGAGAAAACGGCAAAGGTTGTATTGAGTGGTGCGGTCGCGAATGAAAATGGCGCGAATGCAACGCGAGGTGGTTTACTCGAGCAGCTGTTGACCGATTGGGACAACGGCGGCGATGTGGCCGAGCGCATCACATCAACACTGGTGGAACGTCCGCCCATCGCCATTGGCGACGAAGAAACCATCGCACCAGGTGTCAGCAAAGAACTGGACGATCTGCGCGCGTTGCGCGACGGCAGCAAGGACGCAATTGCAACCATTCAAAGCAATGAGCGTGCGCGAACGGGCATCCATTCGCTGAAAGTCGGATACAATCGCGTGTTTGGTTATTACCTCGAAATTTCGAATGCGAATAAACATCTGGTGCCTGATGATTATCAGCGTCGCCAGACGTTAACCGGCGCTGAACGCTACGTAACGCCCGCACTCAAGACGTACGAAGAGCAAGTGCTAACCGCCGCAGAGCGCATCGAAACGTGCGAGCGTGAACTGTTTGAGAACGTGCGGCGCGAAGCCGGTGCGGCGATTGCGCGCTGGCAGCGCGTTGCAAAGTGCGTTGCTACGCTGGACGTATTGGCCGTCTTCGCGGAGGTCGCGGAGCGTGAACACTACACGCGTCCGGAATTGCACGATGGTTTTTCGATGGAGATTGTTGCGGGTCGTCATCCTGTTGTTGAACAGATGATGGCGCGCGAGAAGTTCATTCCCAACGATCTTGTGCTGACAGATGACGCGCGATTGATCATTCTGACCGGCCCCAACATGGCGGGTAAAAGCACGATTCTCCGTCAGATTGGATTGATTCAGTTACTCGCGCAGGTTGGGTGTTATGTGCCTGCGACGCGCGCAAAACTTCCGGTTGTTGATCGATTGTTCACGCGCGTTGGTGCGAGCGACAATCTCGTGCGCGGCCAGAGTACGTTCATGGTCGAGATGAGTGAGACCAGCGCCATTCTGC
>JBDTTO010000874.1:0-2180 GCA_039930585.1 Gemmatimonadaceae bacterium | reverse complement strand
ATCATCCGGACGCAGTGGCAAACGTGCACCACTCTCGGCGTCTTCAAACGTCGTTGCCGCCGTGTACGGAAAGTCGCGTTCGGCGATGTCAACGAGATGAAACAGAATGACATCGTGCCCGCGCATCCGCAGTGAACCGACGGAGTTCGCGATTGTATCTGCCGAGTCGTAGCAGTCCGTTACCAGGACTATGATGCCGGCGCGTGTGGTGAGATGCGACATCTTGTCGATGGCCGTTACCAACTGGCTCGGACCACCAACTTTTGCGCGCGCCAGCGTGTGCAACAGTAACTGTAAATGACGCGTTGATGCCGGAACAACGTCCGTCAGATCTTTGGCAAACGTTGCGAGTCCAACACGATCACCTTGTGCCTGCGACAACCATGCGAGCGACGCTACCAGAAACTGTCCATAGCGAAACTTCGTGAGTGGTCCGCTCGCAAAATCCATCGAACCCGACGCGTCGAGAATAAACGTTACGCTCGCGTTTGTGTCGGCCTCGTACTCTTTCACATAAAAGCGATCCGTGCGACCGAACACGCGCCAATCGATGCGACGCAAATCATCGCCCGGTTGGTACGAGCGATGTTCGGCAAAGTCTGACGACGAACCTTTGCGCAAGGATCGATGCTGCCCGTGCATGAAGCCATCCACGACCGTGCGTGCCAGCAGCGCGAGATCGGAGATGCGCGCCAGCATCGCTGGATCGAGAAAGGCCGCGGGAGCGCTCGCCATGTGTTCTACAGCGCCGACTTGGGCGTGGGCACCGCGGCAATCAGTTTATCAACCAACTGATCGGTGGTGATCTTTTCGGACTGCGCCTGGAAGTTGAGCAACACGCGATGGCGCAACACGGGGCGGGCGAGCGCTTGCACATCTTCGAACGTCACGTGACTGCGGCCCTGCAACAACGCGCGCGCCTTGCCGCCGAGTATCAGTGCCTGCGCTGCGCGAACAGAGGCGCCGTATTGCACAGATGATTTAATGAAATCGAGTGTGCCTGTTTCGGACGGGCGCGTGCTGCGTACGAGCTTTACGGCGTAACGTGTGACCGCATCTGCAACCGGTACGCGACGCACCACGCGCTGATACGCGAGAATTTCTGCTTTCGTGACAACCGACTTCACGGCTTCTGGTGGAGCCGCCGTCGTTGCCTTCACAACATTCACTTCATCGTCTTCGGGCAGATAATCGAGATGTACCAGCAGCATGAAGCGATCGAGCTGCGCTTCAGGGAGTGGATACGTGCCTTCGAGTTCGATGGGATTCTGCGTGGCGAACACAAAGAACGGCGGATCAAGTTCGTATGTGCGGCCTTGCACCGTTACACGACGTTCCTGCATCGCTTCGAGCAACGCGGATTGCGTTTTCGGTGGCGTACGATTGATTTCGTCCGCGAGCAATACGTTCGTGAACACCGGCCCCGGCATAAACGTCAGGCGGCGTTGTCCGGTGTTCGGATCATCCTGAATGACGTCGGTACCTGTGACGTCAGACGGCATGAGATCGGGCGTGAACTGAATGCGCGAGAACTTGAGATCGAGCGCGCGCGACATTGTACTGATGAGCAATGTTTTCGCGAGACCGGGCACACCCACCAGGAGACAGTTGCCGCCGGCAAACAGCGCGATGAGCGCTTGTTCGACCACGAGATCCTGACCGATGATGATTTTGCGAATTTCGCTTTTGATGGCGCCGCCTGCAATTTTCAGGCGATCAGCCAATTGGGCGTCGTCGAGGCGATCCAGCTCGGAAGAATTAATTGGAGCGGTCAAGCTAGTTCCTCGTGGTCATCGGGTGAGCGCATAGATGATGTAGTTGACGCCGATCTTGTAGGCTTCGTTGGACTCGCCGACGGCAAACAAGCCCTCGTCCGAGAACTCCCAATATTCCGAAATGTCATTGTTGTAATTCGCGACAGCGAGCATGCGTTTCTTGCGATCGTTCCCCTCAAACAAACCAAGGAATTCCGATTTCACACGTTGCAACGGATGATAGTACTCGAGGCTGTTCACATGATAAAACGCATCGAACACGATGTCATTCGGATCAAGCGGCAACCACGTCAGCGTTGGGTACGTGCGCTTCATTCCTTCTTCAAGATTCTGCCAGTCACGCTGCCCGGCGAAATCGTCAAAAATGATGAAGCCACCTTTGTCCAGATAATTTCGCAGTCCGAC
>JBDTTO010000873.1:0-2181 GCA_039930585.1 Gemmatimonadaceae bacterium | reverse complement strand
CCCAGGTCTGTTTGCCAACGGGCAATCCCTCGTTGTCAAACGGCGACGACGGAATGAGCAGGTCCGCCGGATCCGACACCAGCGTAACGCGCGAATCCATGATTTTTTCGCCCAGTTTCGTGCCGCCCGGTTTGGAGAATGCACTCCGCCCTTCGTCGGCGGCGCGGGCCTGCAGTGCGCCGCTCAGCAATCCAATCAGATCGGCCGTTGCCTGCGGCTCGAAAATCACTGTGTATCGTCCCGGTTCAATGGCCACCGGATTACGCGACCGCCGCGCTTTATCAATGGCCACTCGCGCAACTTCTTCGGTATCAAGTTTCGTCCAGTCGTTGTGCTCCATCCCCGACCAGCCGGAACCCGTACCGTCGTTGGTGCGAGCCGTGAGCGTGTAATTCGCGTTTGTGCTGCGTTGATAGGCAAACAATCCTGCGTTCGTGCCAATGGCCTGCGCAGTGGCGTTGCACACGATGTAGCCCGCAACCGTAAGCTCCTTGCCCGCCCGAGCCGGTGCCAGCGCGCGCAATGCCGCCTTGGCGCGATCATCGGCGGTCAGGTCGGCCGTTGAGTCGTACCACGTTGTCACAGTGCTGTATTGCTGCGCACCAAGTTCCCCGAGGTACTCGGGATCTTCGGGCGCGAGTTTCGCCAACGCCTCCGACTGCTCCACCGCTCGCCGCAAACCGTCGTCGCTCCGATCGTTGGTCACCACCGATGCTTTGCGTTTGCCAAACACGCTCTGCACGCGCATGGTCGTGTTGGTCGTAACGCCCGACGTCGAAATTTGATTGTCGGCAAAACGCAAGTTGGTTTCGCGCCCGCTGTTCACCGTGACGCGCACCGCATCGGCCTTCGAAAATTTGAGCGCACGTGACACCAGTGCCTCCGCGTCAATCCGGCTCAACACGCCACCAGGCGCGCGGGCGAGCCGTTTCGGAGAGTCCATTTCGCGACTCATGACGCACGCCCCGTGTTGATCACGTTCACGTTCTTGAATCGCGTTGGCGGACAGCCGTGGCTCACTGCGTTCGATTGGCTCGGCTGGCCTTTGCCGTCGTTGAAGGTGCCACCAAACTCGTAACTCGACTTTCCGCCCAGCATGTCCAGCGAATTCCAGAAATCGGGCGTGCGCATCTGATACGCGACATCCTTTAACTGACCGACAATTTTTCCGCCTTTGACTTCGTAACACAGCTGCGCGCCAAACTGGCCGTTGTAACGCTGTTGATCAATCGAATACGAAGAGCGTCCAATCATTGCGATGCCTTTGTCCGTTGCGCTAATCAGGTCGTTCCACGACAGATCTTTTTCGCCCGGCTGCAGCGACACATTGGGCATACGCTGAAACGCGACGTCTGCCCAGCTTTGCGCATACGAACAACCATGCGATCGTGTTGGTTGACCATTTTTCTTGTACCACCAGTCAAGCCACGGTGCTTGCTCGCGGTTCGTTTGGTAATCAACAAAAATTCCGTTTTTCACGATGTGGAAGTCGTTGGGTTGCACACCATCGTCGTCGTACCCAATGGTCGCGAGCGCTCCCGCTTCCGAACGATTGCCCACCAAATTCATCATTGGCGGCCCGAGTTTCAGTTGACCCAGCACTTTCTCGGGCGGCGCAATGAAACTTGTGCCGGCGTAGTTCGCTTCGTAACCCATCGCACGATCGAGTTCGGTCGAGTGTGCCATCGATTCGTGAATCGTAAGAAACAGCTGTGACGGATGCAAAATGAGATCATAGCGCCCCACATCCACCGACTTCGCCGTCAGCTTCTCCGCCGCCTCGCCGCCCCACTTCTGCGCGTTGTTCACTATGTCAGCCTCAAGCACGTACTCCCACCCGCGCGCATGGGGCTGCACAACTTCCGGTCCGCGCACGGCCGTTTGTGTGCGATCGGCCGAAACAGCGGTGCAGGACATGGTCACCCAACTACGCACGTAATCCTGCGTGATGACCGAGCCGTCGGTGTTCGCGTAGTTGCGTTCTTCCTTGATGAACTGCAAGCCGGAATTCACAAACCGAATGTTTGGTACTTTGAGCGCAGCTTCGTTTGCGCGCAGCAGCAAGTCGGCTTTTTGTTCAACGGGAATGGTGAACGGGTCAACCGTATACGCACTGCGCCACGTCGCATTGGGATACGCCGGCGACGGCGACAACGTTACGCGGCGGTCCTGCGCAATACG
>JBDTTO010000872.1:0-2183 GCA_039930585.1 Gemmatimonadaceae bacterium | reverse complement strand
AAAGGACCGCGCATGGTGCGTCCGGGGGCGAACAGTGCGCCATCGCCGCAGCTTGGATTTTTTGGAGATATTGGAGTTGCCGCGCAGGATCCGGCGCTGGTTGCACTCAAGGATCGCATGTCGGAGTTGGATACCGACATGATGACACCAATGCAGGCATTGACCGAATTGGCCGCGCTCAAGCAATCCATGAAAGACACTGCGAAAGGATCGGCGAAAGCGACCGTGTCGTGAGCAAGCCGACGAAAACAATCGCGTCACACGAACACAATTCAGCGCAGCGACCGCCGAAACCAACCAGAGCCGAATTAGCGGACGCTGCACACAAAACCATTCCGGATTTAATACGACCCGGATTGCGTGTTCTGTTTTGCGGAATCAATCCGGGATTGTACACAACCGCGATTGGTCATCACTTCGGGCGGCCGGGCAATCGATTCTGGCCAGCGTTGTACGGTGCAGGATTTACGAATCGCCTGCTGCATCCGTGGGAAGAACGTGAGCTCCTGGATGCCGGACTTGGCATCACGAACGTCGTGCCGCGTACGACGGCGACCGCGGCTGAGTTGAACGCGGATGATTATGCCATGGGTGCGAAAAGCCTGAGGGCGTTAGTCCTGAAGCATCAACCGAAGGTGCTCGCCGTACTCGGCGTCGTTGCCTTTCGCTCGGGATTTTCGAAAAAAACCGCGGTGCTTGGACTGCAGGAAGAAACGATTGGCAAGACGAAAATCTGGGTGCTGCCCAACCCCAGTGGATTGAATGCGAACTATCAATTGCCGGATCTGATACGGCTCTATGGCGAGCTGCGGGAGTGGGTGGCCGGACACGCTTGACAATCAATAAGTGTGGACTTATTAATGGTCCATGCAAATCGCCGCCGCCGCCCAGGACAAGATTTTCCAGGCACTCGCTGACCCAAGTCGCCGGGCAATTTTCGAATCGCTGACTCGGGGCGAGGCGGCCGTGAAGGACCTCACCTCGCGCTTCGACATCTCGCAGCCCGCGGTCTCGCAACATCTCAACGCGCTCAAGGACGCCGGTCTGGTACACGGCCGACGTCAGGGGCGCATGGTCTACTACCGGGTTGAGCCGCGCGGACTGAAGCCGCTCATCGACTGGATTGCGCACTACCGCGCCTTCTGGACAGAGCACGTCGACCGCCTCGAACAACTTCTGGAGACAATGGACGAATGACTCTCGTTGATAACACCGACCAATCGCAAACCGACTCGATTGCATTCGATTTCGAGCTGGCGCATTCACCCGCCAAGATCTGGCGCGCACTGACTGATCCGACATTACTGGAACAGTGGTTGCTGCCGACGTTCAATCTGAAGTTGGAGCCCGGCGCACCGTTCATGTTCAAGACGCAGCCGCAACCAGGTTGGGATGGCACCGTGAACTGTTCGATGCTTGAGATCGAAGCGCAGAAAAAACTCAGCTACAAATGGGCTGTTGGCGAAATGCTGGATACGGTCGTGACGTTCACACTCACACCAACGACCTCGGGCACGCATTTGCATCTCGTGCAATCGGGATTCAAGCCGGATCAGAAGCAGAACTTTGGTGGCGCGCGTTATGGCTGGAAGATGATGGGTGGCAAACTTGTCGATCTGCTGGAGACAATCTCATGAACGCCCCAAAATGGACTCGGCAGTTTCATCGCTGGATCTCGATTCTCTTTACGCTGACGGTGATTGCGAACTTCGCGTTCATGGCCGCGCGAGGAGGCGCGCAACCACCAATGGTTGTGGTGTACTCCCCGCTGCCACCGCTATTTCTTTTGATTTATACGGGACTCTATCTGTTTGCACTTCCGTTTCGCAAGAAATCGCGCGTCGCATCACTCGCGTAAACGCGAACACCGCACCTCGTCTTCGCAGACATCAACACATATCTGTCTGGCAATAACTCCCAGGAAGCGCACATGAAAACGCCCGTCGCGAAAGAAGACGCATCTGCATCAGATCTTATCTCGAAGCGCATCTCCGATCTTGGCGATTGGCGAGGCGAAACGCTGGGCCGCATGCGTGAGCTGATTCACGAAGCGGATCCTGACGTTATCGAAGAGTGGAAGTGGATGGGCACGCCAATCTTTTCGCACAACGGCATCATCTGCACGGGCGAGTCGTACAAAAGCGTCGTCAAGCTCACGTTCGCGAAAGGTGCGTCGCTCAAGG
>JBDTTO010000871.1:0-2189 GCA_039930585.1 Gemmatimonadaceae bacterium | reverse complement strand
CCTGGTGCGCGTCAAGGAGCTCATGGAAGATCCGGCCGCAATGCTGGTGCTCTAGCAAAGTGATAAAGGGGTCAGAGGTAACTCTGACCCCTTTATTGTTTCATTGCTTGTCGCCCAGAAAACCAAACGCTCCGTACGGAAACCGTACGGAGCGTCGGGTACCGAGCGGTCTGCGATTCCGTGCGAGGACGGGTGTCGCCACCTGCTGCGGCAGTTGCCTGGAAGAAGGCAGTGTCAGCTACCTGCTTCGCGCTGAAGACGAGCTCGCCGTCCTAAGCGTCACAGCTAAGGTACCGTAAGTACGACCGTTGTGTGCGTTATGGATTCATTAAGGTGAGACTTTCTGAAAGACGTAACGTTAGCGTCACGCTGCTGGCCCAAGTCATACCGTAACAAACCATCGGAGCGCGACCCGTGTCTCAAATGTGAGCCCGTCAACGTCGGCGTGGCCGTTTGGAGATAGAACATGCAGTTGATCACCGGTACCTGGATAGGCGCACTTATTTCCGAAGATGGCCGCCAGGAAACAGAATTTTCGTTGTCGCAGCCTGACCTGGGCCAGAACGCGGTGGTTTGGGCACAAACGCTTTCGCCTGCAATGACGATCGATGGTGGCGCCGCAACGTCCATGCGTTTGCTGGAAGGCGCACGCAACGCGCTGGTGGCACTGGCAGATGCCGTTCCCGATCCAGTGTCAGGCTGCCTTGCGCAAGTGTTGCTGGATGTGCGTGTCTTGGGTGATCGCCTCGTTGGCAACTGGCTCCGTCGCGACGCAAATGGCGTCATGCTTGCCGGCGGAACACTGGTGGCCGAGCGGGCGCGCTCCGCGGAAGCACTTATCGCAGGGTCGCGTATAGCGGCGTAGTTTCGGGCCCTGCGCTTGAATAACTTTGAGCGCATGACAATTCCAATTCAAACCACGGACCTGCTGGTGTTAGGCGGCGGTCCGGGCGGCTATGTAGCCAGTATCCGCGGCGCCCAACTGGGGCTCTCCGTTACGTGCGTCGAGAGCGACAACACCCTGGGCGGCACCTGCGTGAACGTCGGGTGCATTCCTTCGAAGGCACTGCTGCAATCGTCCGAACATTTCGAATGGTTGCAGCTGCACGCCAAAGAACACGGCGTGCTGGTGGACAACGCGCGCATTGATTTGCCAGCCATGATGGCGCGCAAGGTGAACGTTGTCGCGCAGAACACGAAGGGCGTCGAATTTCTTTTCAAGAAGAACAAAGTCACGTGGGCGCGCGGCGAAGGCACGCTTAAAGCGAACAACATTGTCGAAGTAAAAGCCGCCGACGGCACCATGACGGCGTGGCAGGCGAAGAACGTCATCATCGCGACGGGTTCGGTGCCGATGGAATTGCCGTTCCTGAAATTCGACGAAAAGCGTGTGTTGTCGAATGTTGGTGCGTTGATGATTCCCGAAGTACCCAAACAACTGGTCGTAGTTGGCGGTGGAGTAATTGGTCTCGAACTCGGTTCAGTATGGCGTCGCCTTGGTGCGCGCGTACATGTGGTGGAGTTCATGCCAACGATTCTTCCGGGCAACGATGATGATGTGATCAAGGAAGCCGATAAAATCTTCCGTCGTCAGGGGCTCGAGATTCACACGTCAACAAAAGTTACCGGCGCCGACATTCGCGAAGACGGCGTGACGTTGCACATGGAAAAAGACGGCGTGGCGGCGAGCATCGAAGCGGACTACGTGCTGGTTTCAGTTGGCCGAAAGCCAACGCTGCGTGGCGTTGATGCAGAGGCGCTTGGATTGACCGTTGGCAAACGTGGCGAAATCGTAGTTGATGATCAGCAGAAAACGAATTTGCCAAACGTGTACGCCATTGGTGATGTCACGGGCGGCAAACTGCTCGCGCATAAGGCCGAAGAAGAAGGCGTCATTGCAGCGGAAGTTATTTCGGGCAAGCCGGTACACATGCATCAGCGTACCGTGCCAGGTGTTGTGTACACGTGGCCGGAAATCGCAACGGTTGGTTTGACTGAAGCCGAAGTGAAAGCCAGCGGACGTGAATATCGCATTGGCAAATTTCCGTTTCTCGCAAACGGTCGAGCGCGCACGATGGGCGAAACGTCAGGTTTCGTGAAGTTTATTGCTGATGCGAAGACCGACGAAATTCTTGGCGCGCACATGATCGGGCCAAACGTTTCGGAGCTGATTCCTGAAGCCGTGCTGG
>JBDTTO010000870.1:0-2190 GCA_039930585.1 Gemmatimonadaceae bacterium | reverse complement strand
CGTGCGACGCGCCTGTTTCGCGGCCGAACGCGCCCGATCTTCCGACTTCTTCTTCCTGATTTCTGCGATTCGCTCGGCCAGCGGAACTTCGAGCTTACCCTGCGCTTTGGCGTTGTAATCAAATTCTGGAAGAACTACTCGTGGCAAGCGCTTCTGGATGGCCTTTTCGATGTTGCGAAGTCCACCTTCTTCTTCTGGAGACACAAATGTGAACGCCTCCCCTACTGCTTCCGCGCGTGCGGTACGCCCAACGCGATGGATGTAATCTTCAGCTTCGGCCGGCACGTCAAAATTCACGACGTGACCAAGCGCTTCGACATCGATACCCCGCGCTGCGATATCTGTGGCAACCAGTACTTTGTATGTTCCATCTTTAAAACCGGCCAGCGCGAGTGTGCGTTGCGCCTGGCTTCGATTGCCGTGAATGCGTTCGGCCTTGATACCATGATGTACTAACTGCGACGCCAAACGATTGGCGCGATGTTTTGTTCGCGTAAACACCAGCGCCTGGGGCATGTCACCGCGCTTGAGCAGTTCTACCAACAACGCGGACTTCAAGTCCTGCGAAACCGGATACACGGCCTGCGTGATGCCGACGGCAGGGGCAGCCTTGCGTTGCAGATTGATCGAAACAGGATTGATGAGCAGTTCTTTCGTCAACTGCGCAATGGGCGCTGGCATTGTTGCACTGAAGAACAGCGTTTGCCGTTTCGTTTGCGGCAAGTGACGCAGCACTTTCTTGATGTCGGGCAGAAAGCCCATATCCAGCATCCGATCGGCTTCATCCAGGACAAGAAACTCTATGCCGGGCAGCTTTGCGTATGGGAAGCGGAAATGATCGAGCAGGCGACCGGGTGTTGCGATGATTACGTCAACGCCGCTGCGAAACGCATGTTCTTGCGGACCCATGCCTACGCCGCCGAAAACAGCCGCAGCGGTGAGCGGGGTGTGCACGGCCATTTCGTTCAGCGCTTCAACAATCTGCGCTGCCAGTTCGCGCGTGGGCGTAATCACGAGTGCGCGCGTCGTGCCGCGCGGCTTGTCCATCAGCTGATGGAGGATGGGCAAAAGAAAGGCAGCGGTTTTGCCGCTGCCTGTCATAGCGCAAGCCAAAACATCTCGCCCTTCGAGGGCGGGGGGTATGGCGTCGGTCTGAATTGGAGTCGGCCGGGTGAAGCCGAGCTCTTTGAGGCCCTTCTGGAGAGCGGGGTGAAGCTTGAGGGAGGTAAACGACATCCCTCTAATGTACAGCTTGAGCCGCGACTTTGTGACTGCCGCTCCAAAATTAGCCGAAAGCCAACACCTCGCGGGCTTGCTTCGTTTGCGATTTAACTATGCTGGCTCTCTTTCACGAGTGGAGCCTTTGACGCCGAAGGGACGGACACGGTCATGAACGCGACAATTTCTTGTTGCAGTATGAACGCGCGCTTCCTAACCCCGCCCTGCACGCGCCGCTGCCTTGACTGCCTCGGCCTTGAGATCGGACTCGGTGGTTGGAATGGGATCTTCACCCGGATTAATAAAGCGATCGTCCTCGATGCGATGCTGACGCGTGTACAGGTCGCGATACCGACCACTCTTCGCGAGCAACTCGGTGTGCGTACCGCGTTCGACAATCTCGCCGTGTTCGAGCACCAGAATCTGATCGGCGCTGGTAATCGTTGAGAGCCTGTGCGCGATAACGAAGGTGGTGCGCCCCGCGCGCAACCGACGCAACCCGTCCTGAATCATCTGCTCACTCTCGCTGTCGAGCGCCGACGTGGCTTCATCCAGAATCAGCACACGCGGATCGGCGAGAATGGCGCGCGCAATGCCAACTCGTTGACGCTGGCCGCCGGAGAGCTTTACGCCGCGCTCACCGACAATCGTATTGTACTTTTCGGGGAATGACTGCACGAATTCGTCGACGTTCGCAATGCGGGACACCTCGAGCACCTCCGCGTCGGTCGCATCTGGACGCGTAAACGCAATGTTGTCGCGCACGGTGCCGTCAAACAGGAAATTGTCCTGCATGACAACGCCAAGGTAATGACGGTAGTCGCGCAACTTCAGCGAATCGAGATCGAGCCCGTCAATAAGAATGCGGCCTCGCTGCGGACGCGCAAACGCCATCACCAACGAGATCAACGTGCTCTTGCCAGAGCCGCTTGAACCCACGAGCGCGGTGGTCGTGCCCGCAGGGACTTCCAG
>JBDTTO010000869.1:0-2191 GCA_039930585.1 Gemmatimonadaceae bacterium | reverse complement strand
AACGCATCGTTCGCGCCGCCGTATTCGCCCGCGATGTACATGTTCCACATGCGATCGAACTGCTCCGGCCGCAGCTTCGACAACCGACTGTGCGCCCAGTCGCCAATCTTTGAGGCAACGTCCAGCGCTTGCTTATTGCCGGTGAGTGTGTGCGCGTCCAACAATCCGGCAATGATTTTGTGCAACGTGTAATACGGCGCCCAGATGCCCTGATTGCCGCCGTACGTCGCAAATTCTTCCAGTCGCATGAATTGCGTTTCCGGATACGCGGAAACGAATCCGGGATGACGCCGGCCATCCGTTGGTGCGATGACGTTGCCATGGCGTCCCTTGCCCGACGAATCGACAACGCGCGCGCCATCTGTTTCGTCAAAGCGATACGACAACACGTTACCACCGTTCGTCGTGCCGTTTGCCGACGTCATCATCGACTGCACTTCGGTTGCACTCAAGCCGCGATCGAAAATTTGAAATTCATCGAGCTGCGCGTTGAGATACGACACATTGCGCTGCGGAAATTGACAGCGACCCAACCAATTTCCCGTTGTCGCACCAAGATCGGCCGGCGACAGCGTCATGTTTGGATTTGTCGCGACCGCCGCACCATCGATGTACAACGTTGCGTTCGTGCCCGCGCGCGTGATCGCGATGTGCGTCCACTTATCAACGGCGAGCGGTTGCGTTGCATCAAGCCGTTGTTCGCCAGTCGCACCGCTGGTCGTAATTGCAAATCGCGGATTCGGGCTGTCATTGCCCGCACGCACGGTCATGTACATGCGCGCCAGCGCGGGCTCGGCAAATTGCGGATTCGGATTTCCGAAATCGAAGATCGCCGTGCCGTTATTCAGCGTGGCCTGATCGGGATTTGCGCGTGCGTCCGAAAGTCGCGTGCGATCGTACTGCGACGGATTGATCCAGAGCGAGACCGTGAAATCCTTAAGGCCACTCACGACACCCGCCGGCAACGACACATGTTCGGCCAAACCAATTGGCGAACCACTGAGCTTGAGTGCGTTGCCGAACTTGCCCGCCGAACGCGCAGTCGCTTTCAGTGCTGATGCAGCAAGCGCGTCCTGACATTCCGCGAGGCCACGCACGATGTAGTCAAGTTTCTGTTTGTAGATCTCGTCGCCGGTGCCGGCATACGATTGCGCCAGCATGCTCATGAAATGCCCGGCGTAGTGGCCGCGCAAATATCCCGTCGCATTTTCCCAACTGCCCACGGCCTGCGCGCCTTTCGTGTCGAGTCCCGCGTTCACGCGAAAGATCGACAGCACGCGATCGGGGCCGGCAAACACGTTTTCGTCGCCGCCGTATCCGCGCGCGTATGCCAGCATGCGATCGCGTTTCTGCGTGAAGAGACTTTCGCCGAGCTTGACCTGCGCAAGCGCAAACGGCCGAACGACACCAACGCTGGCCGCATGCGCAGCGTTGGCAAACGCTGTTTCGGTCAGCGCATTCGTGCCGTTGGGGTTCGACGCCATCGCCTCGAACTGCGGCAATAGCAATGCACCGGTCGCAGCGACGCTGGCAGTTTTCAGGAAATCGCGGCGGTTTGGCTGCGACTGATTTTTTGGCTCTTTGGGCACAACATTTCTCCGTCTCGGGCGAGTGCGGAGAAAGTACGATCAGAGCCGTGCCGACGGTAGCAGTAGTCGTTCATTGATTGCCGAGCGCAGATTCAAACGCTCGGCACTCAATACGAGTGATTTAGCGACTGGCGGTGCTGGTCACTTTGTTTGCGGCGTCCATGATCACAGCTGCAACATCAGTTGGGCGTGACAGCATCGGCACGTGGCCTGACGCGAGCGTCGTGGTCGTGGCTTTGATATGCCGGGCAATGTTCTGCTCGAAATCCTTGGGAAGCATCCGATCATCGACAGCGATGTACCACGAAGGCTTCGTCTTCCACGCGGGGTTGCTCACTTTGTCGGTGAGACATACCGAACTCCACGTTCCCTGTGTAGCGAACACGATATCCCGTTCAGCGGCAGGCAGTTCAGGAACGAAATCTTCGTCAATGCCCTGGCGTGTGAGTGCGAGAAAGCCGGAGGCGTCTGGCTGCACATGCGACAAGCCGGGCGTCGGTGGATAGGGCTTCAGCACATCGTTCACCGACTGACCTTCTTCTGGCACGAGCGCGGCGATGTACACGAGACCCACGACTTTCGGATCGTTTCCTGCGGCGCTG
>JBDTTO010000868.1:0-2191 GCA_039930585.1 Gemmatimonadaceae bacterium | reverse complement strand
CAGCACGCGAATTTCGGCAACATTGCGTGCCGCCAACGCAACGGCCAATCGCCCACCGCCCCAACGTAAGAGGCGTCGCCGAATCGCGTTCATTTCGTGAATGGCTAAGCCATACTCGTGAAGCGTCGCAACCAATTGCGTGAGTAACTGGTGCGCATCGGCGGTGTGCCCAATCAAGTCGCGCAATTCATCACACGGTGCCGCACACAGTGACGTCGCGCCGCCCGAGATCAGAACGAGCGCGATGTCGCCTGATTGCACAGCCTGCACTTTGCGCGCGATGACGTCGGCTGCGGCCAGCGAACCAAGATCGGGTACGGGGTGGTCACCGATGCGAAACTCGAGTGTCGCGGGCAAACCGCCGCCATGTTCGGGCGTCGCGGTGGCGCTGGGTGCAGCGGCTGCAACGATCACTCCTCCCGCAATCGACAAACCATTTTCATTAAACGCACGCGTTGCACCAGCCGTCATTGTCGCCGCTGCTTTTCCCAACGCGAAAATGTGAATGCGCGTCGAGCTACTGAATGACGACGTTGAGATCCATTCGCGAACGGCATTGTTGGTTCGCGTAAACGGATTCGCGCCCTGCACAGCCGCTTGATGAAGAGCGGTGAGCAGGGCGCGAGGGTCTTCCATTCGCAACACGTACTTATTTCATGCCGGCCGCTTTATCGATGGCCGCACCGAGATCCGTGTATGCCGCGGCGTCCAACTGCTTGAACGGCGCTGCAACATAGGAAATTTTTCCATCGGGTCCGATGACGTAAAGAATGCGCTTGTGGTAGCCCGTTCCCGCGCTGGCGCCGTACTTCTGACCAACTGCGCGATCCATGTCACTGCCAAACATGAATGGGAACTTCGCGTCCTTTGACCATGACGTGAGGGCCGAGTCCGGATCGACGCTGATACCAACGAGCGTGACCTTCTGGCCGCCGTTCATCAGCGTTGCGTACTGATCGCGATAGGCTTCCATCTGAACGGTGCAACCTTGCGTGCGCGCTTTTGGAAAGAACGCGAGCACCACCGTTTCGCCCTTGTGTTCGGAGAGCTTGAACGGCTTGGCCGTCAAACCGGCCTGCGTAACGGTTGGCACGGTGAAGTCGGGCGCCACGGCACCAATAGCCAGCCCGTCGGCGCCTGCAACTACCTGTGCGGCCAAGGTTGACGGTCCAAACATTGCCGAGGCGGCGATGGCCGACGCGCAAGCAACTGAAAACGCGCGACGAGCCACTGTACCTGAAACTCTGATCATGGGGTCTTACTCCGGTAGGATTGACGCAGCGATTTCGCGGCGGCGGGGACGGGCAGCCGAAAAATAACTTATTGCTGTGTTAGTAGGGGACTGGGCTGACAATGCGCAGTGCAGCGGGCAAAACCGACACGATGACAGTAGCGCTGGCAGCCTGTCGCAGTTCGCCATCTGCCTGATACACCGGAGGCGAAGAAAATTCGAGCGTCCAACGGGAATTTTGTGCGATTCCCACTTCACGCAGCCCGGTGTGTTTTCCGCCCATGGCTCGCCCAAAAATGGAAACCCGACGCCAGGCGGTTGTATCGCGGACGAAGACGGAGTCGAGTAAACCGTCGGTAAGCGTCGCCGCAGGAGCAATGCGAAACGCACCGCCAAACCAACCTCCATTCGCGAACACCAGCGTCAGCCATCGTGCCGACAATTTTCGTGCGTCGATCCAATCGCTGTCGGTGATGCGCGCATCAAATCCGGGATAACGGAAGAGTTGTTGTATGGCCGTGGCCGCGTACACGAATTTGCCACTGAACTGTCCGGTTTGGCTGATGGTTCGTACAACCTCTGCGTCGAACCCAAACCCGGCGGAGTTCACAAAAATTGTGTCGTCAACGCGACCGGCGTCGATCGTGAAAATTTGAGTCGATGCGATGAGTTCTGTCATCGCGGCAAAATTGTGTATCGGAGCGTTCAGCGATTTTGCAAAATCGTTGCCAGTGCCGGCGCCAAAGATTGCGAGCGGGACTGTTGATTTCTGTCGGACCAATTCGCAGGCGACCTGACTGACTGTGCCATCGCCGCCGAGTACGGCAATTGTGGTCGCGCCTTGTTCAATAGCTGCGTGCGCGCAACGAGTTTCATCGCCGCGTGCTTTCGTCAGCAGCAGCGTGGAGCCACCAATGCTCTCCAACGCAGCACGCGCCGCCGGAATCAATCCGGCGGCGC
>JBDTTO010000867.1:0-2192 GCA_039930585.1 Gemmatimonadaceae bacterium | reverse complement strand
GTACGCGATCAACAATGCGTTGACCAAGTGCCAAGTCCTTGTTTGGTTCGGGCATCACCGCGCCTTCGCGGTAGTCGTAGTAACCGCGTTTGGTTTTCCGGCCAAGCAATCCCGCTTCAACCAGACGCCGCTGCGTATTTGCAGGGCGATAACGCCCGTCGAAAAACATCGCTTCGAACACTGAACTTGTGACCGCAAAGTTCACGTCGTTGCCAATGAGATCCATCAACTCGAATGGCCCCATCCTGAATCCGCCGAGTTCGCGCATGGCCCAATCGATTGTTGCGGCGTCAGCAAATCCCTCTTCGTACATGCGCAGCGATTCACTGTAGAACGGACGCGCCACGCGATTCACGATAAAGCCCGGCGTGTCGGCCGCCATGACGGTGACTTTGCCCCACGCATCCATCAGTGCGCGCGATTGCTCGGCTATCTCGGGGTTGGTTGTAATCGCCGGAATGATTTCAACCAGCGGCATCAACGTGGCGGGATTGAAAAAGTGCACGCCAACCACGCGTTCCGGATGCGTACATGCACCAGCCAACGCTGCAATTGAGAGTGACGACGTGTTGGATGCGAGCACCGCGCCCGGGTCAATCACGCTCTCCAGCGTGCGAAACAGCGCCTGCTTGGCCGACAGATTTTCGATGATGGCTTCGATGATGAAACCGCACTCGCGCATCGCCAGCAGATCTTCGGTCGACACGCCGTCCACATAGGTGAAGCGCGCCAACACCTCATCTGCCGCTTCACGCGTCAATCGATTTTTCTCGAATTCGCGCGCCATGGCCTTGGAGTGCATGTCACGAGCACGCGCCACAGAAGCTGCAAGCGTGTCGGCAATCACCACGCGATGACCGTTCATGGCCGCCACCTGCGCGATGCCCGCGCCCATCGCGCCCGCGCCAATCACACCAACAACCGTATCTCGACCAAGCATGCTGACGGACATCAGCGGCCCGTGTACACAGGCTTCCGCTTCTCCAGAAACGCGCGAACACCTTCTTCGTAGTCCGCGGTTTTTCCGGCTTCCTGCATGCACTGTGCTTCGACTTCGAGCTGATCGTCCAGTGAATTGCTGAACGACGCGTTCATCGCGCGTTTGGTCAGTCCAAAGCCACGCGTCGCCTGCGTCGCCAACTGTTTCGCCAGCGCAAATGCGGAGTCATGCAGCACTGCATGCGGAACGACGTCCCAGATCAGTCCCCACTCTTTCGCTTTGTCGGCGGTCATCTTTTCGGCGAGGAAAAACATTCCCGCCGCGCGCTGCGATCCAACAAGGCGTGGCACGAAAAACGTGCCGCTGGTATCCGGAATCAAGCCTAGTTTGGCAAAGCTCTGCACAAACGATGCTTCCTGCGCCGCGATGGTGAGATCACATGCAAACGCGAGGTTCGCGCCGGCGCCGGCCGCAATGCCGTTGACCGCGCAGATGACGGGCTTTTCGAGCGTGCGGATGGCGCGAATAATCGGATTGTAGCTCGCCTTCACGAACTCGCCGATGTCAGGCATGGGACCATCGCCCTGCGGCAACGCCTCCGCCAAATCCTGCCCCGCACAAAATCCTCGGCCCGCACCCGTGAGCAACACCGCGCGGATGGATTCGTCTTCGGCAGCAACCTTGAGCGCAGCAAGAAGCTCCTGCGCCATGGCCTTGGTAAAGCTGTTCAACACGTCGGGGCGATTGAGCGTGATCGTCTGCACGCCGTCGGCGAATTCGACTGTGATGAACTCGGTGGTTGACTGGGTAGGCATCCCTGAAGATTAACGGGGTGTCAAACCAACGTCTGGTGCTGAAGTCTTCTGCAGTCCGGGTGGCACCAGTACTCTTTATTCTGCCTCACTGGCCCGATTGGGCCCGCCACTACACATTCCGCTGCAATGACTGCACGCACAAGACTTCTGGGGATGCTCTTCCTCGCGGGCTTTATTACGCAGCCGACGGCGCACCTTTTAGACCGGGCGGCTCGGTGGGCCACTGCGTCCGAAAAATGCGCGGACGTCAGCCAGGCGATGGATGCCAAGTGGCAAGGTACGGGCGAGTGGCGCGCGTTGGCGCCTTACCCGATGCCGCGCGAAGCCAGCCCCACCAAAACGGTCGGCGTGTGGCTCGAACGCTGGCACCTCGAAAACGGCTCGACGGAATTGCGTCGCGTGAGTGCTCAGCAAACCGATGTAGCCTCGCTGGATGC
>JBDTTO010000866.1:0-2193 GCA_039930585.1 Gemmatimonadaceae bacterium | reverse complement strand
TGTCGATACGTGCTTTTTCAACGTTGATGATTTTTCCGCGAAGCGGCAGGATCGCCTGCTTGAAACGATCGCGACCTTGTTTGGCGCTACCGCCTGCAGAATCACCTTCGACCAGGTAGACCTCGCACTGTGCCGGATCGGACAGCGAGCAGTCGGCGAGTTTACCCGGAAGGTTACCAACGTCCAGTGCTGATTTCTTGCGCGTGAGGTCGCGTGCCTTGCGCGCGGCTTCGCGTGCGCGTGCTGCGGACATCGCTTTGTCGATCACGATGTGCGCAACTTTCGGATTCTCGTCGAAGTACTGCAACAGCAGTTCGCTGACTACGCTGCGCACTGCGCCTTCGACTTCGGAATTGCCGAGTTTTGTTTTCGTCTGGCCTTCGAACTGAGGCTCGCGAACTTTGACGGAGAGAACGGCTGCGAGTCCTTCGCGCACATCGTCGCCGGAAAGTCGGATGTCCTTTTCTTTCTTGGCGAGTGTGCTCTTTTCCTGAATGTATTTGTTGATGACCGACGTAAGCGCACTCTTGAAGCCGGTAAGGTGCGTGCCGCCTTCGTGCGTGTTGATGTTATTCACGAATGAAAACACCGTTTCGGAATAACTTTCGTTGTACTGCATGGCCAGTTCGATCGCGATGTCGTCGCGATCGGTGTCAATGGCAATGACCGCTGGATGGAGTGGCTTTTTGTTGTTGTTCAGGAACGCGACAAATTCGCGAAGACCCCCGCGGGCCAGGAATACTTCTTCACGCTCCTGTTCAAGGCGTTCGTCCTTGAGCGTGATCTTGATGCCTTTGTTCAGGAACGACAGTTCGCGCAAACGCAGCGCGAGCGTATCCCAATCGTAGTGCAACGTTTCCTGGAAAATTTGCGCGTCGGGTTTGAACCAGACTTTCGTACCGGTTTCCTTCGCGGGCACGTTACCAAGTCGCTTGATCTGGGTGTTCGTGATGCCGCGATTGAAATCCATGTAGTGCAGGCCGCCGTTTTGCTTGACCCACACCTTGAGCTGTTCGGACAGCGCATTTACGACGGACACACCAACGCCGTGCAGACCGCCGGAAACCTTGTAGCTGTTGTTGTCGAACTTGCCGCCGGCGTGCAGCAGCGTCATGGCCATTTCGAGTCCGGTCATGTTCTCGGACTTGTTGACGTCAACGGGAATGCCGCGACCGTCATCCTCGACGCTGATCGAGTCATCCATGTGGATGATTACATCAACTTTGGTGGCGTGTCCGGCCAACGCTTCGTCGATGGAGTTATCAACCACTTCGTACACGAGGTGATGCAAGCCGCGTGAGGAGGTGGAGCCGATGTACATGCCGGGACGCATGCGGACTGCTTCGAGTCCCTTGAGAGCTGTGATGCTGTCCGCGGTGTAGGACTTGCTCGGCTGTTCGCTGCTATTGGCCATGTGCTGGGATGGGGATGCAATGCTTCACCGGGGCCGCGTTGGCAGAGCTGCCAATGCCCCAAATAAACTCCGAAGATAGGCGTCCGGTGTGACCTCGAAATGTATGTGACAAACAGACAGAATGCAACTGTCGGGCCGTTTCTTAAGTTGTTGTCAAATAACACTTTACGAATGAGCCCAGGCGCCGCTTTCAGCGGCGGAGAGTCCAGCGCAACCCCGAGATGGGAGGTCGCGTCGTGTCGGCGTTCAGTTGCTTCAGCAATTCGGGTTCGTGCAGCGACAATTCTGTCATCCAGCCATGCGTTTTGACGGCTACCACCAGCGTGCCATCCTGCTGAAGAAAGAGCGGATCGGTCACCATGGCGATCTGTGGCCCCACGATGCCCGCCCATTCCTGAATCACGGCCGTTTGCGCCACACGCTCGGTCAGCCCCGCCTGGCTTAACACAGCCGCGAGGATATCGCCGAGTTTTTCGGGGCGCTTGGGGCGTTCGTCGCTGCTCATGAGTGGTTCATTCCAGTGCACCGTTCACCATGCGACGACGTTCGAGACGCGTGAAGGCCGGTGGAATGTCTTCGTCGCGCGGTACGGCAAGCAGCACCTGGCCAACACCTGCCTCTTCGAGCAGCGCGAGTACGCGTGCTGAACGTTTTGCGTCGAGTTCCGCAAACGGATCGTCGAGCAAGAGTAGCGGTGGCGAACCAATTGCTTCACGCAACGTCGCGAGTTCCAGCATGCGCAACGCGTGCTGCAGATAGATCTCGCCCTGCTCGGTCAG
>JBDTTO010000865.1:0-2209 GCA_039930585.1 Gemmatimonadaceae bacterium | reverse complement strand
GTCGTCACAAACATCACTTGTGACAGATCGTAGTCCACTTCGAGATAGTGATCGGTGAACGTGTGATTCTGTTCGGGATCAAGCACCTCAAGCAACGCTGCAGCGGGATCTCCACGCCAGTCCGCGCCCATCTTGTCCACTTCATCAAGTAGCACAAGCGGATTCACAACTTCCGACTTTCGCATCGCCTGAATCAAACGGCCGGGCAGGGCACCAATGTACGTGCGCCGATGTCCGCGAATTTCCGCTTCATCACGAACACCACCAAGTGCCATGCGCACAAAGCGGCGACCCAGTGCTTTCGCGATGGAGCGCCCAAGTGACGTTTTGCCAACACCCGGTGGACCAACCAGGCACAGAATCGGGCCGGGCAACGAGCCAACACGACCCAACACTGCGATGTGATCAAGCACGCGCTCTTTCACTTCTTCCAATCCGAAGTGATCGGCATCCAACACGCTGCGCGCATGCTCAAGATCAATCGTGTCGTCGCTGCGTTCGGTCCATGGCAACGCCAATGTCCAATCCAGCCATCCGCGCGAAACGGCGGCTTCGGGCGACAAGGGCGATGTACGACGCAGTTTGCGCAACTCGCGCTGTGCACGCGCCGCGACGGCCTCGGGCAACTTCTTGAGGGTGATCTGCTTTTCGAGTTCAAGCAGTTCATCGCCCTCTTCGTTGCCCAACTCCTTGTGAATTGCTTTGAGCTGTTCCTGCAGGAAAAACTCGCGCTGATTCTGGAACAGTGAACCACGAACCTGCTCGTCGATTTTCTTTTCGAGTCGCAGTAACTCCAGTTCACCACCAATGACATGTACCAACTGTTCGGCCAGCGACAACAACGTTGGCGATTCCAGCAACTTCTGACGTTGGTCGATTGGAATCATCAAATGGGCAGCGATTCCATACGCGAGACGCGCATCGTCATCGAGACCGTGCAGCAATCCGACGACCTCGGGCGGCAAGCGCCGTTGCAATCCTGCGTAGTCCTCGAACAGTGTGAGTGCGTGACGCAACTGCACATGCGCGCGCTCAGTCTGTTCTTTCGTGTCGCCGACAACCAAGGGCATTTCCGCGCAGCGCGCTTCGAGCAACGGTGATCGTTGTGGCGCGCGCGATGGGAAATACCGTTCAATGCGAACGCGTGACATTCCCTCCACCAGAATCTTGGTGGTGCCGTTTGGAAGTCGGGTTACTTGTTGAAGGCGTACAATGGTACCAACGCGATGCAGCTGTGCGGGCGTTGGTGCGGCGTCGTCAGCGCTGCGTTGGGTGACCAGCAGAATTTCGTGACGACCTTCGGCTGCAGCCGCAATGGCGGCCATCGATCCGCTGCGTCCTACCAGCAGCGGCATGGCGACGTGGGGAAACAACACCACGTCGCGTAACGGGAGAACCGGGAATCTTTCCGCGGCGGTCCTCGGATCAGTGCGCTTGGTCAGGCTTCCTTCTTCTGTCTCTTCGGGGCGATTTCGAGGAGCGGCGGCACGCCGCTGATAACTGATGCTTCCGTAACTTTGACTTCCACGACGTCATCACGTGTTGGCAGATCGAACATGATGTCCATCAACGTTTCTTCGAGAATGGCGCGAAGTCCACGCGCACCGGTGCCACGCTTGAGCGCTTTGGTAGCGATCGCGCGTAACGCTGATTCTTCGAACGTGATCTTCACCTTCTCAAGATCGAATAAGCGCTGATACTGCTTGGTGAGCGCGTTCTTCGGCTCTTTGAGAATTTGCACGAGTGCTTCGGCATCCAACGCTTCAAGCGGCACGCAGACAGGCAGACGGCCCACGAGTTCCGGAATCAGGCCATAGCGCAACAAGTCATCCGGCTCGACTTCGACAAACGGAGTTTTCGGCGTCGTCACCTTGTTGTTCAGCTTCTCGGCTTTTGCGTCGGCACCCCAGCCAATCTGACGACGGCCCGTACGTGCTTCGATGATCTTTTCGAGACCGTCAAACGCACCACCGCAGATGAACAGAATATCCTTCGTGTTGATCTGGATGTATTCCTGCTGCGGATGTTTGCGACCACCCTGCGGCGGAACTGATGCAACAGTGCCTTCGAGAATCTTGAGCAACGCTTGCTGCACGCCTTCGCCAGACACGTCGCGCGTGATGCTTGGGTTCTCGCTTTTGCGCGCGATCTTGTCGATTTCGTCGATGTACACAATGCCGCGTTCGCACTCGGCCACATTGAAGTCGCC
>JBDTTO010000864.1:0-2213 GCA_039930585.1 Gemmatimonadaceae bacterium | reverse complement strand
CCTGCAGCCGGCCAACATCATGTGCAACGAGATGGCGCTGCACGCCATGCTCACGATTGGCCTCGATCGACTGACCGGCGGTTCCACCGCGTGGATCAACATCACGCGCGATCATCTGTTGAACGGACTGCATCGGCTGTTCTCACCTCAGCACATCGTGCTCGAGCTGCTGGAATCGATTAGCGGTGACGACGAAGTGGTGGCGGCGTGCGAACGCGCGCGGGCGGATGGATACGTGCTCGCGCTGGACGATTACGATGGTCGCGCCGATTTGTTGCCGCTGTTGCCGCAGGCCTCCGTGATCAAACTGCAAATCTTCGATCGCACCGAAGAGGAGCTGGCACCACTGGTGCGTTCCCTGCGTGTGGAAGGGCTCACCGTGTTGGCCGAGTGTGTGGAAACGGTCGAGTCGCGCAATATGTGTGAGCGTGTTGGATGCACGCTGTTTCAGGGATACGTCTTCAGTCGCCCCGAAACGTTTGCCGGACGCGCCATGTCGGTCGAACAAGTCACGATCCTCAACATCCTGGCCATGTTGGGGAACGACGGCATTTCGGAAGCGAAACTCGAAGAGGCGTTTCAGTCAAACCCAACCCTCTCGTACGCACTGCTCCGCATCGTCAACTCGGCAGCCATTGGTCTGCGGTCGGTGACGTCCATCCCGCACGCGATGCGTATCATCGGTCGGAGCGCGTTGTCGCGCTGGTTGCACGTGATGCTGATGGCCACGGTTGCTTCGCGCAGTCCGATTGCGCATGAAGCCGTGCAGCAGGCACTCGTACGCGCGCGCTTCTGTGAATTGATGACTGACGTGAGTGGAACTGGCGATCCCGCCGCACAATTCATGGTGGGATTGCTGTCGCGCCTCGACGTGTTGTTGGGGATGCCACTGGTCGAAGTAATGGAACGTTTGCCCGTGCGCCCCGAAGTACGAATGGCGCTGCTGGAAGGGACGGGAACGCACGCGCGCGCACTGACAACCGCGATTGCCTACGAGAATGCGGATTGGGAAACCGTGCGTGCACACGCGCCGCTTTCGACATTCAAAATGCGCGCGCTGATGGAAGCGTACGCCGAAGCGACGGAATGGGCGACGGAACGGTTGGCGAGCGCGAAGAAATAGTTTATTTGTCGCGCAAGAGCGCGAGTTCGGCTTCGCGTTGTTGTATTTGGCGCGCTTCGGCGCGACGCGCCCAGCGGCCAACGAGAGCACCGCTGGCCATCAGGGTGCCCGACGAAATGAACGTCAATTTGTACAATCCGACAGCCACCAGGAAACTTGACCCGTGTGTCGGAAATAGCCCAAGAAACACAGCCGCTGTAGCCGTCAGACCCACGACAGCCCCGGTCGCCATCAGTAACGAACCCATCGTCTTGCCGCTCATAGCGTCGACCTGAAAAAATTGGCAGGAACTACTTGTTGTTTTTGGGAATCGCCGCGGGCGCGGCAACGGCAGTGGGTGCTGGTGGGAACACGTTGATGTCAATGGCGTTGGCGGACGCCTTGGCCGACTGGACATTGAAGGTTGCGTGGATGCTGGCAGACGCAAGCAGTGCCGCCACCGAAGCACTACGCAGTTTCGCGATGTTGGTTGCGGTCGTGTCGCTGGATTTGACTGTGGTCTCCAGGATGACGTTGGTCATGCCCCAGCGTTGCAATGTCCACAGCGCGACACTTAGCGCCTTCTGCGTAATACTGTCGCCGATTGCCGATGCGATCGGAAACGGAATTGACAAAGTTCGGTTTACCGGTGGCACAATGTGAACCTTCCAGTCTCCACTGTTCACGTTGGCGATTGTTTCGTTCGACTGATAGTCGGCCAACGACCAATTGGGCGCATCGGCCGGCGTGACATGCACAATACGCGCGCCGCGGTCAACCCAGACGGACTGTACGGGCAGGATCACCTTGCCCAGGATCTGCGCAAAGGGCGGAACATCTTTGGCAATACCAGCCGCATTCCGCTCCATTGCAGCGTCAATCATGGCGCGAGTTTGTTCGCCGTTATCGGCCGCCACGATTTGCTGGAGATTGACGTTGGGTCGTACCGAGAAGACCCGTTGCAAGCTGCTATCGACAATTTGTTGCGCGTTGGCGAGAAAAGTTGGTTCGATCACGACTGCGTCTACGGATAGTTCGCCAAGTAGCGGCCACCTGACTTCGAGTTGCGCGATCTTTCCGGCAGAGACGTGTAATTCGCTGGTGAGCACAC
>JBDTTO010000863.1:0-2217 GCA_039930585.1 Gemmatimonadaceae bacterium | reverse complement strand
CGTTGTGTACGTCGGCGCGGGCAACACGCCGCAGGAAGGCATCACGAAAAACTTGTGGATGACGCAGATCCCGGCCGCGCAAGCGCCGTGGGCTGGCGGTTCGACGAACGACGACCTCAGCTGGGGTATGCCGATCGTGCAGCGCGATTCCACCGGCGCCAAATGGCGTCAGGTAATTGGTCAGGCACTGCCTGATTTCAAGTGGGCTACCGCACATACGCTTTCCTACAAGCGCTTCACGGCCTATGGCCTCCTTGACGCTGTAGTCGGAAAAGACGTCTGGAATGTAGGCCGCCAGTGGTCCTTTGGTGACTACATGACCAAGGACGGCGACCAGGCCGGAAAAGACGTCGGCACAGCCAAACCGATGGGGTACTACTTCCGCGCAAAGAACACAGGCGGCATCGGCGGCGTGTACGACGAACTCGGACCGAACAACGTGTCAGTTGAAGACGCCAGTTATGTGAAGTTGCGTGAGCTCAGTGTGGGTTATCGCATCGGTTCAATTGCCGGTGTTGGCAACTGGACTGCATCGATCGTCGGCCGCAACCTCAAGACTTTCACCAACTACAAGGGTTTCGACCCGGAAGTTGGCATCGGCGGCGGCACCATCAACTCGGCAGTTCTCAACGCCATTGACGGATTCGTGTTCCCCAACATGCGCCAGTTCACCTTCTCGCTCCAAACCAGCTTCTAATACTGGTCGTTGCAGTCGCGACGCGGTCTGTCGCGACTGTAACGCAGCGAAACCTACGGAGATTCGATGAGCAAGAAGCTTTTCCTGATTACCAGCGCGCTGTGCGGTGTGACTGCGTGCAGTGGCGATTCACTCAACGTGCGTAATCCAAACGATCCGGACGTTGATCGTGCTTACGCAACGCCCGCACTTGTTGAAGGCGTTTTTGCCGGCTTTGGCGTGCTGATGAACAATCCGCAGCGCGCATCCGAGTCGGTGAACACGCAGAGCAAAGTGCTCTCCGGCGAGAACTTTGCCTCAGTTGCCAACTTCGGTATGGCGGCACGCGCGGCCATCCCGCGTTCGATTATCTCCAACGAACTCGGTAACGACAGCCAGGTCGGTAACGTCGCCAACTGGAACTCGTTTTCGATCACTTCGCGTACAGCGGCCAACGCCATTCGTGCGCTCCGTATCCTGATCTCGCAAGGCAAATCGCTTGGCAGTCCCGCTCAGGATGCGCGTGCGTTGTCGTTCGGTTTCTACACGATGGGATTGGCGCTTGGCGATTTGTCGCTGGCATATGACTCGGCGGCAATCGTGTCGCCGCAGCTCGAAGGTTCCGCGATTCCGGAGCTTTCAAGCGCCGTTGCCGTCAACAAGGCGGCCATCGCCTACCTCGATACGGCGGTCGCGATTGCGTCGTCCGCTGGCGCAACAACGGGCGGAAATGGATTCCCGTTTCCGAGCAACTGGATCAGCAGTCCAACGTCGATCACGCAGGCGTATTTTATTCGCCTAGTACGCTCGCAGCGCGCGCGTCTTCGCGCTGGCGTAGCACGTAATGCGGCGCAGCGCGCTGCCGTTGATTGGGCTGCGGTCATCGCCGACGCGACGAATGGCATCCAGGCCGATCATCAGGTCGCGATTGGTGGAACGACGGGCTGGAACGCAACTTACGATGTCGTGCAGAGCTACGTGACGGGTGGATGGAGCCAGTTGCCGATGTACTACTTCGGTATGGCCGACACGTCAGGCAGTTACGGCGCGTGGTTGAATTCACCGCGCGATTCGCGCACGGGCTTCACCGTGTTGACTGCTGACAAGCGTTGGCCGTCCGGCGCTACGCGCGCGGCACAGCAGGCGGTAAACGCGAACAACAACCTTCCTGCTGGTCAGTACATTCGTAACCGTCTTTCGGGTGACGATGTGCCGGTCGTTGGTTGGGGCAACTCGCAGTACGATCATCGCCGCTGGGGTTCGGTGAACATCAACAGCAATACCGGCAACTACACGGACCTCTCGGTCACGGAAGTCGACATGCTTGCGGCTGAAGGTTACATCCGCACCGGCAATATTCCGGCCGCCGCAGCGCTGATCGACAAGTCACGTGTTCGCAACGGGCTCTCGTCGGTTGCTGGCGTCATTTGACGCTCTCCTGATGCGAGTACGATTCTGCGACAAGTGGAAGGTAAATGTCAACCATTTTCTTTTTCCCGTCTGCGGGGCAGTTCCTAAAAAGCCATTTAGAGCTTCTAACT
>JBDTTO010000862.1:0-2220 GCA_039930585.1 Gemmatimonadaceae bacterium | reverse complement strand
GACCCCTCGAACTTGGCGCAGACATCGTCTGGCATTCCACCACCAAGTATCTCAACGGTCACTCAGATATGATCGGCGGCATCGCCGTGGTTCTTAACGACGATCTAGCAGCTCGGCTTCAATTCATCGCCAATGCCGCCGGTGCCGTCCCCGGTCCATTTGACTGCTGGCTGGCCCTCCGCGGCACAAAGACCCTGCCACTCCGCATGCGTCAGCACGACATCAATGGCCGCCGGATCGCTGCATGGCTGGTCGAAAAGCTGGGCCACGAGAACGTGATCTACCCCGGGCTCCCCTCACATCCGCAATTCGAACTGGCCTCTCGGCAGATGTCAGGCTTTGGCGGCATGATCACTCTGGAGCTGGGCACGAAGGCACGTGCAAACGAGGTGCTGCAGAAAGTTCGCGTCTTCACACTGGCCGAGTCGTTGGGCGGCGTCGAAAGTCTGATCAGCCATCCGGCCTCCATGACCCACGCGTCGATCCCGATTGAAAAACGTGCCGAGGTAGGAATTACCGAAGGCATGATCCGCCTGTCGTGCGGCGTTGAAGACGTCGAGGACCTGCTGGCCGATCTCGAACAGGCGATTTCCTGATCACACGTGTTTTGACGGAACCTGGCGTGCGTTTCACACGTACGGATGCACACTCCTTCCTGTGAGCCATTGCCGATGTCTACACGCGTGCCGTTAACACAAATTTCTTCAGTGTCGTGGGAGCATCCCGCAGACCGGGCTGCTCTCAATACACTGCGTGCACTTCCTGGATTTGACGAAGTGGTTCGCAAGATTGCCGGATTTTTTGGCGAGCGCGGCATTCGCAACATGTTTCAGGGCGACGCCGTTCGCGTAGGTCCAACACAACGTCCGCAGCTCTACGCGATTTACAAGGAAGTTCTCGAAACGCTGGATTGGCCGAACGCCGGCAAGCTGGAGCCGGAATTGTTTGTATCGCAGACACCGTTCGTAAATGCCGCAGCCGTTGGTTTTGATCAACCATTCATCGTGATCAACTCGGCGACGCTCGAAGTTCTCGATATCGAAGAGCAGCGCTTTATTCTCGCGCACGAAGTTGGCCACATCATCAGCGGGCATACGACGTATCGCACAATTGCGATTTTGCTTTTGGCGTTTGGTTCGCGTGCGTTGCCGATGCTCGCTACAATCGCGTTGCTTCCGTTTCAGCTTGCACTGCTCGAGTGGTACCGCAAATCAGAACTCTCGGCCGATCGCGCCGGGTTGCTCGGTACGCAGGATCCGCGCGCCAGCATGATGTCGTTTCTCAAGATGGCGGGCGGCAAATTGAACGGTGACACAATCGATCTCGATGCGTATCTCGCGCAGGCTGCCGAGTACGAAGAGGGTGACGGTTGGGATACGGTCTTCAAGGTGATAAACACCGCGCTGCGCGAACATCCGTTTCACACCGTGCGCGTTGGTGAATTGCAACGTTGGGTGCAGTCGGGTACGTACGGCGCCATTCTCGAGGGCACATACGTCCGTCGCGGCGACGAAAGCGCTCGCCCACTTGGCGCGGACGTCAAGGAAGCCACCGATTACTACGCAGCGCAGGCACGTGCGGCGGTCGATTCAGTTGGCGACGTAATCAATCGCGCAGCAGATGCGTTCCGAGATGCGTTCAGGACTGCATCAGCCGCAACTGGAATGGGTGGCAATGGTTCACCCCCGCCGAATACTGATCCAACTGGAACTGTTTAACGCTCTACAGTTCACTGACATGAAAAGGCCCGGTACTCGCGATTGAGTGCCGGGCCTTTTTATTAAAACAATCAAAGCTGTTCGAAGTCTTCTCAAATTCAATCGCACGCTCGAAAGCATCCGCGTGCTGTGCAAAATCCGCGTCAGGCTGTGGCAGTTCTGCAGTTCTGCAGTTCTGCAGTTCTGCAGTTCTGCAGTTCTGCAGTTTGCCGTTACAACTGCGACCTATCTCTCCAATACAAATCCAGGATCAATCGCCGGCCGCTTCGGATTGTTCGCCACCAGCCATCCGGTCATGTACATCCACTGTGTCATGCGCGTCAGTTTCGGATAGTTGATGTTTTCCGGCTTGTCACGTGGCGTGTGGTAATCCGGATGCAGGTTTGTTGAATACTCGATTGCCGGCACGTTCAAGCGCGCGTACGGTACGTGATCGCTTCGAAAGTACCAACCCTCTGGATGCGTTGGCCGATCCCAGATTGAGTCCAGCTTGAACTTGCCC
>JBDTTO010000861.1:0-2221 GCA_039930585.1 Gemmatimonadaceae bacterium | reverse complement strand
ACAGGTCGTCAGTTCGCGTTGCGGCCAAATTGGCTGTTGCGTCTTTTTAGCGAGACCGATAGTCAGCCGTTATGACGCGGTCGCACCTGCGCATGAGTGTACTGCACAGGTTTGTCGGGTCGGGAATATCAACCGACACGCGCTGCACGAGAAGTTTTCGTGCGCGATCGCGTTTACGCCGAATGCCTTTCCGCGCAGGCGCAGACGCAATCGCATTGAGCGCAATCGCATTGAGCGCAATCGCATTGAGCACATTCTCACTACACACATACGGTCGCTTGCGATCAACTCCACACATCCTGCAACGGAACTGTTGGTATATATGATTTTGTCCATACGAAAGCAGCTGCTGGCTGCATTTGGCGTACTTGTTGTCGCACTTGGCGGGCTGTCGTTATACGTGCTGGCGAATTTGAACACCACACACGGCAATGTCGTGTCAATGTACGAAGATGGTATGCAGCCGTTCCTGCTGTTGAGCAGTGCGCAGGGCGCTTTGACGGAACAGCGCATGGACATGTTGCGCCTCATGAGCGTGACCGATAATGCCGAACGCACGAAGTTTGAAAAACGTATCGTGACTGGTGAGCAAGGCATGATGCTGACGCTCGATTCGCTTTCTCAGGTGGTGACACCGGAGACCGTAACTCAGATCGAAGCGTTCAAAGCCGCATTCCGCGACTGGGCCCGAGTACGCGATGAGCGCATCAAACTGGCAGGCGCCGGCAATGTCGCGGCCGCGCTCGTACTTGGTACCAGTCAGGGAACGCCGTTCAACACGGTGCAGCAGGAACGTATGAACACAGTGTATGCGACCATTACGGGCGGAGCCGCGGCTTCTTACGCATCAAGCAACGTGGCATTCCGTCGCACGCTGATCCTGTCATCGTCACTGCTGGCAATTGCCATCACTGGTGCGCTGTTGCTGGGCTGGTTTGTAGCACGGAAAATCACTCGTCCCCTTGACGAAACCGTGCGCGTGCTTGAGGAAGTCGCCGATGGCAATCTCCGCTCGCGTTTGACCGTGCAGTCGCGCGACGAATTGGGCCAGATGGCCGGGTCGTTAAACACAGCGTTGGATTCGATCAGCAATGCGCTATCCGCATTTGCCGAAAATGCGCAGGCGCTTGCCAGCTCCTCCGAAGAACTGAACGCGGTGAGTTTGCAGATGGGCAACAACGCCACGGCCACGTCCTCGCAGGCGAACGTGGTCAGTGTCTCTGCCGAACAGGTGAACCACCACGTGCACACAGTGGCCACCGGTACGGAAGAAATGACGGCCGCGATTCGCGAAATTGCGAAGAACGCAAGCGATGCTGCCCAGGTTGCATCAGCAGCCGTACGCGTCGCCGAAGAAACCAACGCCAGCGTCGCGAAACTCGGCATTTCAAGCGTCGAGATCGGCAACGTGATCAAGGTGATTACGTCAATCGCGCAGCAGACCAATTTGCTGGCGTTGAATGCGACCATCGAGGCCGCGCGTGCTGGTGAAGCCGGCAAGGGTTTCGCGGTCGTCGCCAACGAAGTAAAGGAACTGGCTAAAGAAACGGCAAAGGCCACGGAAGACATCAGTCGCAAAATTGAAGCAATTCAGAGCGACACCGAAAGCGCCGTGCAGGCGATCAGTCAGATTGGCTCGATCATCAGTCAGATCAACGACGCGCAGAGCACGATTGCAAGCGCCGTCGAAGAACAGACGGCAACCACGAACGAAATGGCGCGTAACGTCGAAGACGCCTCAAAGGGCTCGCAGGAAATCGCGCGGACAATCAGTCTCGTGGCCCATGCTGCCGAGAACACGACGGCTGGCGCGATTGATACGCAGACCGCGTCCGGTGAGCTGGCGCGCATGGCCAATGAGTTGCAGTCGATTGTTTCCCGCTTCCAGTTCGCACACAGCAACCAGACAGCGTCGCAGAATTCAACTGCGACTTCGGTGCGCTCGATTGGCGACAGCCAGGCCAACCCCATCACACGACTGCGCGCGGCCTGATTCATGATCCGATCATTCTCACGCTCGCAAACCCGGCCCACGCTGTTCGCAGCGTTGGCAGTCCTGGCGGTAGCGCTCCCGGCAACCAGTTTCGGTCAGGCGCCAGCAACCACCGTCGGTGCCGTTGCTTCAGTAGAAGTGACTTCCAACGACACCGTGCACACTCCGACTGCGGCACCGACGCCCGCAGTCAAGAGTGCGCCTGCAGCGGTCGACATCAACTTCGGC
>JBDTTO010000860.1:0-2224 GCA_039930585.1 Gemmatimonadaceae bacterium | reverse complement strand
GATTGCGAGCAACCCCTGCCAGATGCGCTGACGACGCTGAATGCTTTGATACAACGCGTTGGTCAACGTTTCTGGTAGCGCTGCAATGAGTAACAGCGCCAGTGCTGCATAACCCGTGCGAAAGTCACGACCGTATAGGCCAAGTAGCAGCGGTCCGATCGCGACAGTTGCGACGAGCGCGACACACACAATGGCCGCATTCGTATAAACGTTCGCGCGCATCGCGTGACGATACGCTGTATCACCGTCAAGCACGTGTGTGCGATTTATCCAGGCCATCGCGACACCATTCAACACTGCGGGTGCAAACAGCACCATCGCCAGCAAGTTGAGTCCCGCCGCATACACGGCGAGATTGTCGTAACCTTGCGGTGAGCGCGCAAGGATCGCCTGCACGGCCCACAACACAGGAACAGTACTCAGTCCACTGAGCGCGGCCGGAACTGCAAAACGAATCAGCAGTTCACTTTCGTCAGCAAACGTGGCGGCGCCTTTCTGGATCGCAGCTTTCACGCGTGCAAAATGCAGCGCAATGCTGAGACTCGCACACTGCAGGACAGCGCTCGCCAACAGTCCCCACGCGGCCCCACGCACTCCGCCCCAGACACCGCCAAGCACCGTCAACGCCAGATAACCGGTGCCGGACACGATTCCATTGATGCCGATTGAACGAAACGCTTCCAATCCATACAGCGCGCCCGTGAGGTAACCGTTGCGCACCGTGAAAACTGTGGTGATGGCTGCGATCAACAACGATGGGCCAAGCGCCGGCGCCTTGAGCGCGTCGCTCGCCAGGCCGCTTGATGCGGCGGCCAACAACAGCGCGGCCACAACCGCCGAAAGCCAGGACACACGACTGAACAAGCCCAGCAACTCCCCGGCGCGCTTGAGGTCGCGATGACGCCATTCGGACACGTAGCGTGTGGTCGTATATCCGATGCCCAGGCTGGCCAGACTCGCAGCAGCCTGTACGGTTGCCAACACAATCGCGAATTCACCGAAGCGCGTTTTTCCCAGCAGGTTTGCGATCCAGATGTTACTGGCCAGCGTGCTGCCCTGATTGAACACCGTGCCCACCGTGGCCCAGACAGCGCCCGCCCCGATTGACTTCAGGCCGTGAGCAATGGAACGCGTGACAGAAGGAGAAACAGGCGCCGTCAACGCAGGCAACCTGCACTCGTTCGGCCAACCGGCCCGGTGCGGCTTTGGTGTTCTGGGTCGTTCATCACTGACTGCTCCGATGTGGATGCGGGCGCGACTACATTATCCGAATCTACGCGCGAACTGCTGTGTATAGAACTCGCAGTAGCGGGCCAGTGTGGATCGATCGCTTGTGCGGTTCGTACACCACAATTGTTTATTTCAGGCCAGCACAGCCTGCCGTTGTTTGGCAGGCTTCTTTGTAACCCGCGTCACGCCCCTCATGATTCTGACCCAACCGACACGTCAAATCGTGTTCGTTTGTTTGCCAGCTTCGCCGATAACGCACTCGCTCAGCACGCGGTTGTCTGCTGATCCATGCGAATTTGAACAGTCCGTCGTTCAGCGATGATCATTCTCGGATTAAACGCATTCCACGCCGACGCGGCCGCCTGCCTGGTAAAGGATGGCGTCGTCATCTCGGCAGTGGCCGAAGAACGATTGGGATTGCGCCGCAAACATTTCGCCGGTTTTCCGGCCGCCGCAATCAATCACGTTTTGCGCGCCGCCGGACTCGGCATCAAGGACGTTGACGTCGTTGCCGTTGGCCACGACCCGAAAGCAAACGTTGCGGCTAAGGCCGGATACGCGATTCGCAATCCGGTCCGCGTGCTTGGGTCCGCAATCACGTTCCTCTCGCGCGAACGTCAGATCGCGTCACTGAACGAACGCATTGCGGCCGACTGTGGTTTTGCGTTGGCCGACTGCCGCTTCAAAGTCGAACACGTCGAGCATCATCTCGCGCATCTTGCCAGCAGCTATTGGGGAGGTGGATACACGCAGGCCGCAGGTTTCTCCTACGACGCATCGGGCGACTTTGTATCGGCCGCATACGCAAAATGCGCCGCAGACATCGACATCATCGAACGCGTGTTCCTGCCACACTCTCTGGGCTACTTCTACTCGGCGCTATGCCAGTTCATCGGCTTTGATGATTTCGGAGAAGAGTACAAGGTGATGGGGTTGGCGGCGTACGGCAAACCGACGTTTATGCCATTGATGGAGCGCATGCTGCGCTACGAAA
>JBDTTO010000859.1:0-2225 GCA_039930585.1 Gemmatimonadaceae bacterium | reverse complement strand
TGGGCATGTTCGAGTTGATTTCACTGGCGAGATCGATAAAGCGCGTTTTGTAGTTGAGCGTGCGCATCTTCCAGGCGAGATAGTGCGGGTCAAGCGGAATGCAGTGTCCGCCGATGCCGGGGCCTGGCGTAAACTTCATGAATCCGAAAGGCTTTGTCGCGGCGGCATCGATCACGTCCCACACGTCGACATTGAGTTTGTCACACATGATGGCGATTTCGTTTACCAAACCGATGTTGACCGCTCGGAATGTGTTCTCCAGAAGTTTGACCAGTTCGGCCGCTTCGGGTGATTTCACCGGCACGACGGTATCGATGCAGCTCTGATACAACGCGCTGGCCACAGCGAGACACGCAGGCGTGATTCCACCCACCACCTTAGGCGTATTCTTGGTGTGATACACGGCATTGCCCGGATCGACACGTTCGGGGCTGAACGCAATGAACACGTCCTGACCAACGACAAGCCCCTTCGCTTCCAATCGCGGCTGCAACAGCTCGCGCGTAGTGCCTGGATACGTGGTGCTCTCCAGCACGATGCACATGCCCGGATGCGCCTGGCGCGCGATCGCGTCGGCCGAGGCGAGCACGAAAGCCATGTCCGGATCGCGCGTCTTGGACAGCGGCGTGGGCACAGCCACCGAAATGGCATCGCATTCCCTGAGGCGCGCTTCAACGGTGGTGGCCGTGAACAATCCGGCACTCACCATCGCCTGCACTTCAGCGCCTGGTACATCCTGAATGTGCGACTCGCCCGCCATCAGCAAATCGACGACGCGCTGACTCACGTCATATCCAATGACGCGAAAGCCCGCTTTGGCAAATTCCATCGCCAACGGCAGACCTACGTAGCCGAGTCCAATGACGCCAACCACGGCTGAACGGTCGTTGATCTTGGCGAGTAATTGTTGCTGCATCAAGAAATCTCCACCAGCAGAACGGTTGTAGGCCTGATCACGAGATCAGACTCACTGACCAAAAAATGAGCGCACGGCACTGACAACTTCGTCAAGCTGTGCGCGGGTAAGCTCGGGATAGACTGGCAACGACAACACTTCCTTCGAAGCGCGTTCCGACTCCGGACACTGCCCTTCCCGATAGTCGAGGTACGCAAAACAGGCCTGCAGGTGCAGCGGCATCGGGTAATACACTGCGTGTCCGATGCCCTTCTCCTTCAGATGCGCCTGCAAGGCATCGCGCTTGGTCGTGCGAATCGTGTACTGGTTGTAGATCGACGTGTTCGCAGCATCAACAAACGGAGTCGTAATTCCGTCAACGTCCGCGAACGCTGCGTCATAAAACGCTGCGTTTTCGCGACGCCGGGAGCTCCATTGTTCGAGGTGCGGCAGCTTTGCGAGCAAAACGGCCGCCTGCAGTGTGTCCAAACGACTGTTATAGCCAACGATTTCGTGGTAGTACGTTTTCCGGCTGCCGTGTGTCCGTAGCTTCATCAGCGTGTCGAATAGGCCGGCATCCTGACAGACCATCATGCCGCCGTCGCCGTAACCACCCAGGTTTTTCGACGGGAAGAAGCTGAACGTGCCGATGTCCGCGCCTTCTCCTGCCATAACACGCTTGCCATCGATCACCCGGCTGGCGCCAATCGTTTGGGCGGCGTCCTCGATCACTTTGACCCCGCCGGCGGCCTGCACAATCTGTTCGATCGGGGCCATCTGACCAAAAAGGTCGACCGCAATGACCGCCTTGGATTTCCCGTTGATCGCCGCAGCGACCGCATCAGGCGCAATATTGAAGGTTTTCGGATCGATATCCACGAAAACTGGGCGCCCGCCCACATTGTGCACCGCACCCGCCGTTGCGAAAAACGTGAAGGGCGTGGTCACAACTTCGTCGCCTGGAGCGATGTCGAGCGCTCGGAGCGCCAGCAAAATCGCATCGGTACCGTTCGCGCAACCAATCGCGTGCCGCGTCTGCGACAGCTCGGCGACCATTTTTTCGAGCGCCGCAACCGGCTCACCCAGGATAAACGTCTGCGCGTCGACCACCCCCATCATGGCGCTGACGACGTCGTCGCGAATGGTGGCGTGCTGGGCTTTGAGGTCGAGTAGAGGGACGGGCATGGAAGTCAGTTCTGTGACAGTGGGCAATTTGCCCAGTAGATGGAAACCGGGAAGTCTCGGCGGTTACAGAGCGCTGCGCAACGGCAATGGCACGTCGCGTCCGGTCTTGGCCGACTCGTAGATGCCCAGACTGATTTCAAGCGAT
>JBDTTO010000858.1:0-2228 GCA_039930585.1 Gemmatimonadaceae bacterium | reverse complement strand
CGACGAACTGGCCGTTGGTGTTACTTGTGCATTAAGCAATCATGAACGCCCGGCTACAGGGCATTCATCCGTTCTGCATTACGATCGATTCGTCGGACGAAGAATCTTACCTGTCCGAAATTTTTGGTTCTGCGGGATATCGAGTGGTATCGAAACCGTCACAGCTATCGCAAGCTCTCTTGCTGGCCGTGCAGCGAATGATTGGCGGCGCGGGTTAAATCGCGCCGCCAACAGATCTACCGCCCCCGATCCTTCATCGTTACGCCGCTGCTCCGATACGGCGAAAACCCACGTCCCCAATCTGCGGCGACAACTTCAAGGCTCAGCTGATCGCCATCCACGTGAACGATGACGAAGTGAAACGGATTTCCACCCGGTTCCATCGATGGTTTCGCGAGATGTTCGACCGTCACCTTCGCTGCAGCATTTTCTTTGAGATAATCGCGCAGGTCCGGCTCGCCGGTGTAAGCGTACAACGGCGCACCACCGCCCCCGCTTACGATTTGATCAATGCGATATGTACCGGTTGCGTCTGTGTAGCGCTCCACCCAATGCTCGAACAAATGCTCATGGCCGGTCAGCAGAAGTTTTACATGGTGCTTGCGAAACAACGGCATCCAACGCGTGCGCATTGACGCGGCCTGGCGTTCCAGCGTTGCGCCACCATGCGGTCCTGACGAAAACGCCGGATGATGATAGAACAACACAATGTTGGTGAAGCGTTTGCGATCGAGACCTTCCAGTTGCGACTTCACCCAATTGAACTGCACGGTGTCGTCCGGAATGTCTGAATCAAACGCGATGAAAAATCCGTTGCCGAATCCAAAGGCGTACGTCGGGTATCCCTTCAGTCGGCGTGACGAACCTTCAGGCGGAATCAAGTTTGCATTCGCGGCAAAATAATTGCGAAGGCCATCCATGCGACGTTTGTCAGTGAGATCCACGGCGTTCCCAACATCGTGATTTCCCACCGACAGAAAGTAAGGAACGCCAACGCTCGTCAACTTCTCGATGATTGGTTTGTAGCTCACGTTCAGCTGCTGCGCGATACTGCCATTCGCCACAGCGTCACCGCTCTGCAAGACAAATCGTATCGGATCAGAGGTCGCGGCCGCCTTCTTGATCTCCGCCAACATCGCTTCCATCACCAGCGTATGCTCGGCCTGCACGTCGGTGCCGTCATGCCGCCCTCGCGTATCGCCGTACGAAATAAACGAGTACTTCGTGAGGTTTGCCGTGCTCGCTTCTGAAGCCAGCGGAGTCGCTGGTGCCTTGATTGCGACCGCAACATCAGTGGCCGGTGGTTGAGCAGCAGGTACCTGCGCCAGCAACGGAACGGGAAGCAGCACCAGCAACGCAAGGCGACGTGCAAAGGACATCGATGAAACTCCTGACCGGGTGTGGTTCGGTATTCTCGCCTCCAACCCCACACTCGGCCAGCTGTCACCTGTCTCAATACTGCATCAATTCTGGTCGGCGGTTATTGCGAACAGTACGGCCGCGCTTCCTGCCATCCAATGACCGCGTATCCCACACCCATGGCGCAAGAAGCGCGGGTGGCCTTGTCTACAGCAATCGCAAACCAGCCACGAGTGTCCGCTTGTACGATCCTTACCTGCATCGTTGATGGGAGTTCTACACCCAGCGAGTCGAACGCCAGCGTGTAGCCTTTCGCCTTCGCGTAGTTTCGTTCCTGCTGCCCGACCATCTTCCTGAGCACCTGGCGCAGTGCGAGTTGCGCGGCCGTGGGTTCTGTCGATGCCGGATGTGAAATGACCGTTTTGTTTACCTGCGTTGGGACGGAAGGCAATTTCTTGAATCGCATCGTCATCAACTGCGGGGCGTCATCCTGATCGAGAATGTCTCCAATCGCCGTAGTGTCGTTTGCAAACATCAGACGAAATGGCGTTGGAAATTTGTGTGACGCGATGCGTTGTCCCGCAGCATTGTACACGTTCCAGTTGCTGGACACGAAAGTCGACGCCGTCCACAAATTACCGTTTTCGGATTGACGAACGACAACCGGCGCCGAATTCCCTTCCTGCGAAACAATCTTGCCAATGACTTCGGCGCGCGGAATTAGCGAACTATCCAGTGACGCGTTGAACACAATGGCACTCTGCCCCACCCATGCGGCGCGTGTCTCGTATCGTGCAGCATCCGGTCCTGTCGCAAGTACGCGCACAAACGCTCCGCCGGGCGACAGCACCGACCAACGCAACTGGTCC
>JBDTTO010000857.1:0-2230 GCA_039930585.1 Gemmatimonadaceae bacterium | reverse complement strand
ACGTTTCTGTATCCGGCGGAAATTCTTCCGTCAAACGCGACGCTCGCAATCAATCAGCAGCAGGTGTTTTCAGTACTCGTCACGGGTCAACTGCCGACCGACGCCGTTTACAACTGGTCGCTCATTGGACAAGCCGGAACACTGGGCGGACAGACAACACGCACAACCACCACTCCGCAGGTGACGTTTAATGCGGCAAACGTGCCGGGAAGTGCAACGCTGCATGTTGATGTTGTAAATGGCGCGGGTCTGCGTTTTGCGAGGGCTGACGCACCCGTCGCTGTTGAATTCCCTGCGGTAATTCTGCCACCAAATGTCATCGTCGGTGTGAGTGCACTTCAGGTGTATTCGGTATCCGTAACAGGGCAATTGCCGCCAGGAATACTTTACAAGTGGACACTCAGTGGCCAGCCAGGAACGTTGAGTGGGCAGGCCACACAAACGACAACCGTACCGCAGGTCGCGTTTACTGCGGGCAACATTGCGGCGACCGGTACGCTGCACGTCGACGTAGTCACCGCTGCCGGAGTGCGCTGGGCGAAAGCCGACGGCAACGTGATTGTTGCGCGTGCGCCATCGATTTCGTTCACGCTTGCCGGTGCGTGGGATCCGACCAGAGATCCGCCAAACGGTACGTACAACTATCCGTCAGTTTACGACGGACGAGTGCCGTTAACGAGTGAACCCGGCCTCGATCAGATCGGCTTTGTCTACAACGTCGGCAGTCAAGACACGATCGGCGTATTCCTCGCAATCCATTTAATGGCTTCTCGCGTGATCAAGACGGGCGACACGTTCGCCAAATACGCGGGCACGCCGTCAAGCCTTGATACGTTCCAGTTCCTGCTGTCCAACAACCAGATGGATGCTGATGCACCGGGCGCCAGACAGTCCGTACCAGCCGGACCGGGAACGCTCAAACTCGACAACGTCAGCCGATTGGCCGACGGAACGTGGGTGGTGGACTACTCGTTCAAGATCACGAACGCGGCGGGAGCAACGGTTGTGGGTGTTGGTGCGGCAAAGTGGATCTGAGATGGCCGCGACCGAGCCTGCTGCGGGACGATCATCATCACACGTAGCGTTCCCGACTTCGTGACGAGGCCGCGCGGCGCTTAGCTTTCCGGCATCCCTCAATCCGGAGTGCGCGTGCGGCACATCGAACGTCATCGCGCGGCACACGTCGGCTGGCTGCGCGCCGCTGTCCTTGGCGCCAACGACGGTCTTATCTCAACGGCCAGCCTGATCGTCGGTGTTGCTGCATCTGGTGCGTCACGACAGGCGATCCTTGTGTCGGGCGTCGCGGGGCTGGTCGCTGGCGCGGCATCGATGGCCGCGGGCGAATACGTCTCGGTGAGTTCGCAGGCGGACACCGAAGCGGCGGATCTTGAACGCGAACGCATTGAGCTCGCAACGGACGAAGTCGCGGAGCGCGCCGAACTCGCAGCGATCTATGTGGATCGCGGCCTGACGCAGCAGCTCGCGGACGAGGTTGCCGTACAGCTGATGGCAAAAGATGCGCTCGCAGCGCACGCGCGCGACGAACTCGGCATCACCGACCAAAGCGCTGCACGGCCGCTGCAGGCGGCTCTCGCGTCGGCACTGGCGTTTGCGGTGGGCGCGCTGTTGCCGGTCATCGTCTCGGTGGTTGCACCGCAAGCCGGGCTCACGCGGTTCGTGACAGCCAGCGCTATCGGCCTTCTCGCGGTGCTTGGCGCCACAGCTGCCGGCGTGGGCAATGCCTCGCTATGGAAGGGCGGCCTTCGCGTGATCTTCTGGGGCGCACTTGCGATGACGCTTTCGGCGTTGGTCGGCAAGCTGTTCGATGGCACGATTCACGTCTGAATCGAACGCTGTGCCGGCCGACTGCGACATGCATTGTTTGCATCGCGATCGTTAGTGACTCTGCCCCACACTTAATTTTCCGCATGCGCGCTCGCGCATTCGCAGCCCAATCCGGTCTGCTGCTGCGGCTCTTTTCGGCTTTTCTCCCCACTTAGCGTGACCCTGCTCTCCGTTTCCAACGTCGGCATTTCGTTCGGCGCGACCGAACTGTTCAAGAACATCACGTTTACCGTCGCACCGGGCGAACGCTGGGGCATCATTGGACGGAATGGCGCCGGCAAGACTTCCATCTTCAATGTCATCACTGGAGAGCGGCAGCCGAACGTTGGCAGTGTCGCGCGGAAGCCGGGACTTCGTCACGCGCTGCTCGATCAGCACCGCGCGT
>JBDTTO010000856.1:0-2238 GCA_039930585.1 Gemmatimonadaceae bacterium | reverse complement strand
GATTGGTTCCAGTACGCATCGAAGTCATCGTACGGAAGTTTTCCACCCAGATACTGCTGACGATTGCGCTGCACATCACTCTCGGCATACATGGAAATCCAGTTTGATGTGCCTGCGCCGCTGGAGATTGCTTTGAAGCGAGTGGTGTGCGTCAGAATCCAATTGCTCCAGTGTCCGCCGGCGCTCCAGCCAAGCACGCCCATGCTGTCCGGGTGCACGATTCCTTGCGCGATCAATTGATCGACGCCGGTCATGATGTCTTCGTAGCCCTTCTTGAAATAGTCGCCAACGATTGCCTGTCGATGCGCTTCGCCGTAGTTCGTCGAACCGCGATAGTTCGGCATCAACACCACGTAACCGGCGTTCGCGTATGCTTGCGCGCCGTAACCGCCGTTGAAGCTGAGCAAATCTGCAGCTGCGGGGCCACCATGAATCGCGACGATCAACGGATATTTGCGGCCGGCCTGAAATCCAACCGGCTTGAGCAACACACCGCCCACCATCTTGCCGTCGGTGCTCTTCCACGTAATTTCGTCGGCGTCGCCAAGGGTGCGACTGCGTACCTGCGGGTTTGCGTCAATCAATTGCTTCCATGACGCGCGTTGTGCGATGTCGCCAACGTTGTTCGCGATGAACTGTGTTGGTGGCGTTTTTGGATCGGAGTAGTTGATGAGAATGCGTTTGCTGTCTTCATCGAATGCGGCGTTGATTACGCCTTTGTAGTTCGTCAGCTGCGTGACTTTGTCGGCGGCGATGTCAATTGAAAGCAGTTGTGACGTCGCTTTGATGCCGTCGGAGAAATAGACCGTCTTTGAATCGGGCGACCACCAGCCGACAGACACATCACCGTCGTACGCTGCACCCAGTTTGCGAAACGGCTGATTGGCCGCATCGCGACGACGCACGTACAGCTTTGCGTCGCGGAAATATGTGAAGTCGTTGGCCGCGGAGAACGCGATCCACTGACCGTCGGGCGAAAAGGAAAGCGCGCTTTCGGAGACATCGACATTATTTGTCAATCGCTCCAGCGAACCGTCAGCAACCCTCAAAAGAAACGCATCACCGTTGTTGCTCTGTTCGGTGATGTTGCGCGCGTAGCGATTGTTCTTGATCGAAGTTACGCCAGCCCACTGACCGTCATCCGAAAGTGAGAAAGCACTCACACTGAACGCGCGATCGCCGGTGAGGCGACGCTCGGCCTTGCTTGTGAGATCCAGCGTCCATAGTTGGTCGCTTGGTACTTCCGCGTTTCGCACATTTACTGTGAACTGTTTTTCGCGGCGCAACTTTTCGTCGGCGTCAACGGAATCTGCCGCGAGAAAAAATGCATGTTTGCCGTCGTCGGTCAGTTGCCAGTTTTTCACGCCGCCTGAATGACGCGACAGTTGCACGGCCTTCGCCGAATCGATTCCCGCAACCGGCATCATCCACAGCTGCTGTTCGTCGGCTTTGCCGGCGCTGAATACCAATGACCGGCCGTCGCGTGTGAATGCGAACGTGGTGACGCCGTCTTTCGCGTCGGAGATGCGCTGCGCTTCACCGCCGTCGGCGCGCATCATGTACAGCTGCTGTTGTGCGCCAGCTGCGGGCGCTTCACGATTGGACGAGAACACGAAGAACTTGCCGTCGCGACTCCAGCGCGGATTCGTTTCGTTCTTGTCTTTTGTGAACGTGAGTTGGCGTGTTGACGCGACGCCTTGCTCGGTGTTCACCAGAAAAATGTCCGTGTAGCGTTTGGCTTCTTTCCAGTTTTGGACGGACATCGTGTACAACATCCACTTTCCGTCCGTGCTCAATGCAGTGCTGCCGGCCTGATTCATGAGTTGCTGATCCATGAACGTCCAGGGCTGCATTTGTTGGGCATTGGCCATCAGTGCAGAGCCGCCCAGTGCGAAGCCGCCTAGCGCGAAGCCGCATTGCGCGAGCGCGCTTCCGGCGCCGGCGACTGTGAGGTGAGAAACGAGCCGCCGGACGAAATTCATTGTTTACTCCACGAAAGTGGTGGTGAGGTGCATCGTGTTTTCGCTAGACCGGACGCTCCGCATGCAAGGCTTCACGAGCCCGAACCATGATGGGTTCGGCTGCACCAGCGCCGAGATGCCGGGGATTGTCTGAGAGCGCCTGCGTCATGAAGCGTTGTCCTTCACCAATACGTTCCACTTCTACCGCGACGGATTCAATAGCCTCTTCCATCGCTTGCATGCGATCGGCGACTTCCTGTGGCATGGTCACGATCAC
>JBDTTO010000855.1:0-2243 GCA_039930585.1 Gemmatimonadaceae bacterium | reverse complement strand
AAGTATTTCCGCACGTGGCACCTGCGACACATAACGCGTGGTCGCGCGTGTATCGAGTTCAGCCAGAATGTCGGCCGCTTCTTTGGGCTGGCCTGCATTCGCGTACACTACTGCACGAAATGCGACGGGCTCGATGCTGTCGCCAAGTAACGGAACCGACAGTGCGAGAGACTCCAGCGCCGCAGTGTATTGCTGTTCACCATCGAGCGCGCGCGCCAGGAAATAGTGCGCCATGCCAAACTGTGGGTCGCGCTCAAGCACTTTCCTGAACGTTTCAACAGCTTTCGGCAGATCGCCCTCGGACAGATAACTCACGCCGATGCTGGCTGAGATGACGGGCGAGAGCGGGTCGAGTCCGTGCGCTTTTTCGAGAGCCGAGCGTGCTTCGGCAAAGCGGTGCTGCGGCACAAGCAAATTCATCGCGTACGACTGAAACGCGGTTGCAGTGGCACGAGGTGCGTTCACCGCTTCCGAAAAATCGGCTTCGGCCGCGTTGCGCGCCCAGTCGTGCAAAACACTTACCGATGCACGAGCAACCAACGCATCGGTGTAACCATCGCGGAGTTCGAGCGAGCGATCGGCGGCAACGCGCGCCTGTTGCATGTACGGCGTCGGAGCCTCGATTCCATACACCGCGAGTGTAATACACGCTTCCGCGAGTGCTGCATGTGCAGCCGCAAATGATGGATCCCGTTCAACGGCGCGTTGCAACAAGTTCACGCTGCGACGCAGAGATGGCGCGGTCCGTTGATTCCAGCAATAGCGACCTTCGAGAAACAGTTCGTACGCGTGCATGTCGTTGGTGGACGCAGCGATGACCGTTTGCAAACTTGGACGCAATGTGCCTTCCAGGGATGCAACGATCGAACGCGCGATTTCATCCTGTACCGCAAACACGTCAATAAACTCTCGCTCGTATCGCTCCGACCACTTTTCAAAACCATTTTCTGTGTCGATGAGGCGGGCGGTGATACGCAGGCGATTTCCCTGACGTCGCACGCTGCCTTCCAACACCGTTCCAACTTTCAGTTCGGTTCCAATCTCGCGCACGTCCATCGCGCTTTTCCTGAAACGGAAAGACGACGTTCGCGCGACCACGCGAATGCCACCCGTCTGCGCGAGACCGTGAATGAGCTCTTCGCTTAACCCATCGCTCAGGTATTCGTCACCGGTATCGCCGCCAAGATTCACAAACGGCAGCACTGCAATCGACGGAATTGCCGGGGGTGCTTTGGTCGTGACGGAGACGGTCGCCGTCGTGGGCGTCACGCTGCCGGTGTTTGTCGGATCCAATTCCGCCAGCATGCTGGCAATGCTTGAATAGCGCTGCGCCGGATCACGCGCGAGTCCGCGTCGCAACACCGCCGCAACGTGTGCTGGCGTGCCATCGTCGGTGCGCGTGAGCATTGGCGGGTCTTCGTGATTCTTGCGCAACAAAATCGCGAGTGGTGACTCGTCCGACCACGGCGGTTGTCCGCTCAGCATTTCGAAGGCAACGCACGCAAGCCCGTAGACGTCCGTGCGCGCATCGATGTTGGTTTCGCCGAAGGCCTGTTCGGGACTCATGTATTCCGGCGTGCCCACGCCATGACCCTCAAGGGTCAATCGATTGGCCGCAACCTGCAGCACCTTCGCAATACCGAAGTCGGCGACGACCGCATGTCCTGCAAAGAACAGGATGTTTTCGGGTTTGATGTCCCGATGAATGACGTTGCGTCCGTGCGCAAACGTGAGCGCATCGCCAACCTGCCGAAGAATGCTGATGGTAACGGGCCACGACAGCGTGCGATCGCGCTCAAGTCGCTGACGTAACGTTTCTCCTTCGACGTAGGGCATGACAAAAAACAGCGCGCCATTCGCTTCGCCCGAGTCGTACACGGGAAGAATATTCGGATGCTGCAGACGCGCTGCCGTTTCGATTTCGCGACGGAAGCGCTCCGTATCAGCGCCCTCGCCAAAGTTTCCGCGCAACACTTTTACCGCCACCGGTCGGCCATGCCGTTTGTCGGTGGCCAGATACACGGTGGCCATGCCGCCACGACCGACTAAGCGATCGAGGTCGTAGAGGCCCTGCAATGCTGTGCGAAGTGCGAGAAACGACTCGTCCATGCCTGGGGAAGAGGATCGATGGATCGATCTTGGGAAAACGCTGGCGACCGAAAAACCAAGCCGCCGACAACCAGCGCGCAAGACCGGGTTTGTGTCCCGCGCTTGTCTGATGATCATAGGGCGTTGAACGGGCA
>JBDTTO010000854.1:0-2247 GCA_039930585.1 Gemmatimonadaceae bacterium | reverse complement strand
CGTCGCGCTGAAGCTGCGCGACCGGGCGATCTCGCATTGATCTCTTCGCTGATGCAGGCGCATCGCGAAATGAACGTGCGAAGTTTTGCCGGTTCGCTCAAGGAAATTCCGATTCGCCTGTCAGGTCGCATGGCGACGCGGCTGGGCCACTTCGATCCGGGCAGCCGGCTGACGCCACCCGAAATTGTGATGTCGCGCCGACATGTGGTTAAGCACGGCTGGAAGGAAGCCATGCACACGTTGCTGCACGAAATGGTGCATCAGTGGCAGCACGAAACGGGGCAGCCGGTCGATCACCTGGCGGGATTTCGAAAGAAGTGTCGCGAAGTCGGAATCACGCCGGCCGCGCGTCGTGATGTGACGCCCATCAAGCCAAGGCGCCGGAGCGGGGCCGCATAAGGCCCCATTGTTGAGTAAATTGCGCGACCTGTCAGAGCACACCACCCTGAGGTTTCAAGATGGCCACCGATACAGCAGCTGCCGCACTGATTCCCGCACTTCCATCTGTTGAACTGAAAGCGCACGCCGCAGATCTGTTCAACATTGACGCTGCGCTTACGGAAGAAGAACGCGCCATTCGCGACACCATTCGCGCATTCGTTGACGAAAAAATTCTGCCGATTATCGGTGAAGCATACGTGGCTGGACGCTTTCCAACTGAGCTGATTCCGGAGTTGGCGGAGCTTGGCGTACTGGGTGCGTCGTTGCCCGAAGAGTACGGCTGCGCTGGACTTTCGAGCGTGGCGTACGGACTCATCATGCAGGAACTCGAGCGCGGCGATTCGGGCATTCGTTCGTTCGCGTCGGTGCAGGGCGCACTTGTGATGTATCCGATTTTCGCATTCGGTTCTGAAGAACAGAAGCGCCACTATTTGCCGAAAATGGCGAAAGCAGAAATCATCGGCTGCTTTGGTTTGACCGAACCCGATTACGGTTCGAATCCATCCGGCATGGTTACCCGCGCGCGCCAACAAGCTGATGGTTCGTGGATTCTGAACGGCGCGAAGATGTGGATCACGAATGGATCGATGGCGCAGGTCGCGGTGGTGTGGGCAAAAACCGGCGACAGCGATGAAGACTCCAGCATTCGCGGATTCATCGTGCCAACCAACACGCCGGGTTTTACTGCGCGCGATCAGAAAGGAAAACTCTCACTGCGTTCAAGCGACACCAGCGAACTGGTGATGGTTGATGTGCATCTTCCCGCTGACGCCTTGTTGCCGAAATCAAATGGACTCAAGAGCCCGTTGATGTGTCTCACGCAAGCGCGCTACGGCATCTCCTGGGGCGTGCTTGGCGCGGCGATGGCGTGTTTCGAAGAAGCGACGGATTACGCAAAAAATCGCGTCATGTTCGGCAAACCCATCGGCCAATTTCAGATTCAGCAGGTGCGCCTTGCCGATATGCTGACGGAAATCACCAAAGGCCAGTTGGTGTCGTTGCATCTCGGTCGCCTGAAAGACGCCGGCAACTTCACACCAACACAGGTGTCGCTCGCAAAGCGCAACAACGTTGACATTGCGACCAATATCGCACGCGAAGCGCGTCGTTTGCTCGGCGCCAACGGCATTCTCGCAGAATACGGCGCGATGCGGCACATGGCCAATCTTGAGAGCGTGTACACGTACGAAGGCACGCACGACGTGCACTCGTTGATTCTTGGACAGGCAATCACCGGACTTCCGGCGTTCACATAACCCGCCCCTCCGCAAAAAATCCTCGAGGTGAGAGATGTTCAAATCCCGCTTAGCGGTTGGCACCGGCGTTTCGGTCGCTTTGAGCGCGCTGCCGCTTGTGTCAGCGTGTGGTAACGACGAGAACGATGACATCTGTGCGACGGATATTACCGGGGGATCGAGTCCGGCCCCCGGCACTCTAACGCTCGCTGGCGATTTTCACAGCAATGAATCGGTGATCCTTTCGTTCCTCGACAACGGTGTGACAAAACAGGTGTCGGGAACGCCCGCCTCAGATCGCTCTTCGTTCACGTTGACCGGGCTGCCATCGGGCAACGTTAGTGTGAGCATCATCATTTCTTGCGATGCTGGACGCGAAAATAATGGAACAAGAACTTTCACCGTGAAATAGCGGGACTCGCCAAACTGCTGGATCAATCCCGTTTTGGGGTTGTGCGTCAATTGGATTGCGGAGAGTCCAAAACGGGGAGCCAGGTGGCTCCCCGCAGGCGAGTATCACTCTCAGATTGCTCTGTCGCGCGCAGGCCGTTTAGCTTGAGGGGCTAGCCCT
>JBDTTO010000853.1:0-2249 GCA_039930585.1 Gemmatimonadaceae bacterium | reverse complement strand
TCTGCCATCAGGTCAATCTCGAATATCTGGGCCAGGTTGTCTTCACGAAAAAAGAAGGCGACGAAACACTCGCGTACTGCGATTCGCTTGTTGGCACCGATTCGCACACGACGATGATCAACGGCCTGGGCGTGATGGGCTGGGGCGTGGGTGGTATCGAGGCGGAAGCCGCAATGCTTGGCCAGCCAGTGTCGATGCTGATTCCAGAAGTCATTGGATTCAAACTGCACGGCAAACTACCCGCGGGCACAACGGCCACCGATCTCGTGCTCACATGCACGGAGATGCTTCGCAAGAAGAAAGTGGTCGGCAAGTTTGTTGAATTCTACGGACCGGGCCTGTCGTCACTCGCACTTGCCGATCGCGCAACGATTGCGAACATGGCGCCGGAATACGGTGCAACGATGGGCTTCTTCCCCGTCGATGCAGAAACGCTCAAGTATTTGCGTTTGTCTGGACGCAGCGACGAGCAGGTTGCCTTGGTCGAGGCATATACAAAGGCGCAGGGACTTTTCCGCACCGACGCTACGGCTGATCCAATCTTCACGGATACACTCGAACTGGATTTGGGCACTGTCGTGCCGAGCCTCGCCGGACCTAAACGTCCGCAGGATCGCGTACCGCTGTCGCAGTCAAAGTCGATGTACCGCGAGGCACTCGCATCGCAGCTCGCGCTGACGCCAACCACCGCACCATCCGCCGCCGCACCTACCACGAAACTCGCGGTTGACGTTGCAGAAATGGTGTCCGAAGGTGGGCCCGTCGTAACACTCGACGAAGGTGTGCACTGCGAATACAAGGGCGAAAATTTCAAGCTCAAACACGGCGACGTCGTTATTGCCGCAATTACGTCATGCACGAATACCTCCAACCCGAGCGTGATGCTCGCGGCTGGGTTGCTGGCGCAGAAAGCCGTGGCGAAAGGCCTGAAAACGAAACCGTGGGTAAAGACGTCGCTGGCACCGGGCTCCAAAGTCGCGACCGACTATTTCAACAAAGCCGGCGTCATGAGTTCACTGAACGCGCTTGGCTTCAACGTGGTCGGTTACGGCTGCACAACATGTATTGGTAACTCGGGTCCATTGCCACCGGTTATCAGCGAAGCAATTGATTCCGGCAAACTGCACGTGTCAGCGGTGCTCTCGGGCAATCGAAACTTTGAAGGTCGCGTGAATCCACAAACGCGCTTCAATTATCTCGCTTCTCCGCCGCTCGTTGTTGCGTACGCGCTCGCGGGCAAGATGGACATTGACATGGCCACCGAGCCGCTTGGCATGGGCACCGATGGTCCAGTATTCCTCAAAGACATCTGGCCCAGCGCGCAGGAAGTTGAAGACACGATTCTTTCTTCAGTCAAGCGCGAGCAGTTCCTCACGCAGTACGCGAATGCGTTTGGCGGCGACGAACACTGGAAGAAGATTCCGGCGTCAAGCAGCAAACAGTACTCGTGGAATAACGACAGCACGTACGTCAAGAATCCGCCGTATTTCGAAGGCATGACGATGAACCCGCCTGGCATTCGTCCAATTTCGGACGCGCGCGTGCTTGGCATGTTTGGCGATTCAATTACCACGGACCACATCTCCCCCGCCGGTTCAATTGCGGCTGCATCCCCTGCTGGCGTGTGGTTGAAGTCGCTGGGTGTCGAGAAAAAGGATTTCAACTCCTACGGCGCACGTCGCGGCAATCATGAAGTGATGATGCGCGGCACGTTTGCAAACATCCGTCTCAAGAACGAACTCACGGGCGGAAAAGAAGGCTGGTGGACGGCCACCGAACCAGGCGCAGAACCCGTCGCGATTTTTGACGCTGCAATGGCGTACGAAAGAGCCGGCACACCACTCGTCGTTATCGCCGGAAAGGAATACGGAACCGGTTCATCACGCGATTGGGCCGCGAAAGGCACGATGCTGCTCGGCGTGCGTTCCGTTATCGCCGAAAGCTTCGAACGTATTCACCGCTCAAACCTCGTTGGCATGGGTGTGCTGCCGCTTGAATTCACAAACGGCGAAACACGTCAGTCATTGGGCTTGACCGGTTTCGAGACGTACACAATCGAGGGCATGGACGCGTCGCTTTCACCGCGCGCTGCGTTGACGGTCAGTGCGACGGCGCCGGACGGAACGGTGAAAAAATTCCAGGCGCGTGCCCGCATCGACACGCCGGAAGAAATGCAGTACTACCGTCACGGCGGCATTCTGCCATACGTGTTGCGTTCGCTCGTGTCGCGATAGTACCCAGTCGCTCGT
>JBDTTO010000852.1:0-2250 GCA_039930585.1 Gemmatimonadaceae bacterium | reverse complement strand
CGCCCTTGATTTCGGTATTACGATGGGCAATCCTTTTCATCGCGTTCGCAGCACGCTCTTCAATGTGCGCAGGATCGCCTGATGCTGCATCAAATGCGTACGTGACCAGTGCATCAACGGCAAGCAACGTGAGTGCAGTGTCACGCTCGGTCGAACCCGACTTCACCAACTCCGACAACATCTGTTCGCCTTTTTGCAAACACACTTCGGGCACATCTGCAACCGGACGTTGAAGATCAGCTTTAAGCAGCTCCGTCAGGCGATCTGCCAATGCAACCGGCGGCGGTGGCTGCAAATTTGCCAACCACTCGCCAACCGTTGCTGCACCAATTCCGGTATTTGCTGACACTTCCGATGCACCCGTCATGCAAACCTCCGGCAGAAGAAACGTGTATCGAACAACGTGGACGGTTAGGCGCCAACGCCTGCAATCACACCAGGCGCAGCGGCAAGTGCGGCATCAAGCTGCGCTGCATCAACACCAGCCTGCGCCATGTGTTGCTTGCCACCGCCTCGACCGCCCACCACCGCCGCGATATCTCGCACGAGATTGTCAGCGCGGTAGCCGCGATCTTTGACGTCATCTGTCACAACAACCAACAGCGCGCCTTTGCCGTCCGGTAATGCAGCGCCCAGAACAGCAACGCCGCTGCCAAGTCCGTCGCGCACTGCATCGCCGAGTGCTTGTAGCGTTTTTACGTCGGGCACGTCAACGCGTGTGATGACTGCCTTCACCGTACCAACGTCCGTGGCCTTCGCGATGATCTGCGCCGCAATGCCGCCACCAGTCGCTCCACCGCGCATCGCCTCATCGAGACGCTTTTCCAACTGCGAACGCTCGGCCAACACGGCATCCACCTTGTTCTGCAGCTGTTCAATCTGCGCAGTTCCGCCGCCGAGATTGACTTTGAGTTTGCCTGCGACGCTGACGAGCGCCTTATCACGGTCCGCCATCAACGCGAATGCATGCGGACCAGCAACGGCCTCGACACGACGCACACCGGCGGCAACGCCACTCTCATGCACGATGCGCACCAAACCAATCTCTGATGTGTTTCGTACGTGCGTGCCACCGCACAATTCCACCGAGAGCGATTCGATTCCAACCACGCGCACCACGTCGCCATACTTTTCGCCAAACAATGCCATCGCGCCGGACGCAACCGCATCCGTGTACGACTGTTCGCGCGTGACAACAGGCACCGACTGCCAGACGCCAGCATTCACGCGACGTTCAATTTCGCCCAACTGTGCAGGCGTAACTGGACCGTGATGTGTGAAGTCGAAACGCAACCGATCAGGCGTTACCAGCGATCCCGCCTGATGCACATGTTCGCCCAACACTTCACGCAACGCCGCGTGCAGCAAGTGCGTGGCCGTGTGATGACGTTCGGTGTCGCGACGCGCTGAGTGAGGAACCTTTGCAATTGCGCGTCCAAAAGTGATCTCGCCTTGCGGCACACCGATCGCCGCGATGCGACCTTCAACTTTGCGCACTTCAGTCACGTCGACGCGCCACGCATCCCCAACAATCGTACCGTGATCGGAAACCTGACCGCCCGACTCCGCATAAAACGGACTTTCGCGCAGCATGACCGCAACACGTCCGTCTGAAAGCGTGCGCACGGCTGTTACAACGGTATCAACATCGAGATAGTCGTAGCCAACAAACGTTCCGTATTTGTCGTCGGCCGTCAATTCTTGCGCACGACGCCACAACGCTGGATCCGCAAAGTCGTCAGCCAGCACCGTGTGTTGGCGCGATTTACGTTCGTCACGCGACTGCGTGCGTTGCGCATTCAACGCCTGTTCAAATCCCGCAATGTCCACCAGATAACCGCGCTCACGCGCCATCAGCTCGGTGAGATCGATCGGAAATCCAAACGTGTCGTACAAACGGAACGCGTCTTCACCAGCAATTGATCCGCGCATCGCTGTCGAACCTTGCGTTGATGCTGCGGGTGCAAGTTCTTCGAAGCGTGTCATGCCCGCGTCGATCGTCGCGAGAAATCTTTCTTCTTCGGCGCGTGTTGTATCGACGATGTGTTTGCGACGCGTCTGCAATTCCGGATACACATCACGCATGGTGTTAATCAACTCGGCCACCACTTTCTCGAGCGTTGGCTCGCGACGACCAAGCAACCACGCGTGACGCACGGCGCGACGCAAAATGCGACGCAGCACATAACCCCGGCCTTCGTTTGACGGAAAGACACCGTCCGCCAACAGGAACGCGACAGCACGCGCATG
>JBDTTO010000851.1:0-2252 GCA_039930585.1 Gemmatimonadaceae bacterium | reverse complement strand
ATACGTTGCTGGGCCAGATTGTGAACATGGTGGCCGACGCGCAACGCAGCCGTGCACCGATTCAGGGGCTCGCTGATCGCGTCGCCAGCATCTTTGTGCCGGCGGTGCTGGGCGTTGCGGTGCTCACCTTTGTTGTCTGGATGTCGATTGGGCCGGAACCGAAATTTGCGCACGCCATTGTCAACGCCGTGGCGGTGTTGATTATCGCGTGCCCGTGCGCACTTGGACTTGCCACACCGATGTCCATCATGGTTGGAATTGGACGCGGCGCGCGCGAAGGCGTGCTCGTGAAAAACGCGGAAGCGCTTGAGCGATTGGAAAAGGTAACCACGTTGGTGATGGACAAGACCGGTACGCTGACCGAAGGCAAACCGAGGCTCATGGAAGTCAATCCAATTAACGGTATTGAGCCAAAAACATTTCTCGGGCAGGTGGCCTCGCTGGAGCAAAACAGTGAACACCCACTGGCCGCGGCCATAGTGCAGGGTGGAAAGGATCGTGACGTGTTGTTCGCGCCAGTGACGGATTTTCGTTCGGTCACTGGTGGCGGTGTGGCCGGAGTGGTGGCCGGACGTCGCGTCATGATTGGCAAGCTGGATTTCCTTCGCGATGAAGGCGTGGCCGGAATCGAAGCATTGGAAGCGTCCTCCGTGAAACTTCAGGAGGCCGCGCAAACGGTGATGTTTGTGGCGATCGATGGAAAACCAGCTGGTGTTGTCTCGGTAGCGGATCCAATCAAATCCACCACTGCGGGAGCCATTCGCGAACTTCATGCGTTGGGGCTCAAGCTGGTCATGCTTACGGGCGACAACCGACGAACAGCTGCCGCGGTAGCTACGCAGCTCGGACTCGACTCGGTGGAAGCGGAAATTGAACCGGCAGGGAAAGTCGCGCATGTCAAGAAGTTGCGCGCCGAGGGCGAGCATGTTGCGATGGCTGGTGACGGTATCAACGACGCGCCGGCGCTGAGCGAAGCTGAGGTGGGTATCGCGATGGGGACGGGAACCGAAGTTGCCATGCAGAGTGCTGGCATTACGCTGGTGCGTGGTAATTTGCGCGGCATTGCGCAGGCGATTCGCCTGAGTCGAGGAACGATGCAAAACATTCGGCAGAATTTGTGGTTTGCGTTTCTTTACAACGCACTTGGCGTGCCACTGGCAGCGGGCGCGTTGTACCCGCTGTTTGGTTGGTTGCTTAGTCCCATGATTGCAGGGGCAGCCATGAGCTTGAGTTCTGTTTCGGTGATAGGAAACGCGTTGCGGCTGCGCAGGATTGCACTTTGAATACTCCGATTCATCCAATCCAATGTCGCAGCCATGGCGCGCTGTTCCCCGATTTGAGAAATCGTCGGCTTGTCAGGGACATAGACGATACGGAGTCGCGCCCTTCGCTCCTTTGTGTTTTCCGGGGCGGAAGATAGACAAGTGAATCATGCGGACAAGGTCGAACTGGCTCACGTCTCGCCCGAGCCAACACGGCAACCACCAATACGAACGCTGTTCGTCGACATTGGTGGCGTGCTGCTCACTGACGGTTGGCAAACCGCGTCGCGGCAGCTCGCCGCCGAAACGTTTCATTTGAATTTCGGCGGAATGGAAGAACGACATCGAACGGTGTTTGATACCTATGAACAAGGCAAGCTCACGTTGGACGATTATCTGGCGTGGGTCGTGTTCTTCGAACAACGATCGTTTACGCGGACGCAGTTTCGCGAATTCATGTTCGCGCAGTCCCGGGCGCACACGGACACGATAGAACTGGTTCGAAGTCTCAAGGCGAAGTATGGATTGAAAGTTATTGTGCTGAGTAACGAAGCACGCGAGTTGAACGACTATCGCATTCACACGTTCCACCTGGTCGACTTTGTCGACGCCTTCGTTTCTTCGTGTTACGTCCATCTGCGCAAACCGGATCCGGATATCTTCAAGCTGGCGTTGGACATCGCGCAGACACCGGCAAACCAGATCGTCTATCTTGAAAACACCGCGCTTTTTGTTCAGATCGCGGAACGCATGGGCATACCTGGTATCGTGCACACGGATTGTGACAGCACACGCGAGCAATTGAAGGCGCTTGGGTTGTGGTAGTTACTAGCTGTGTACGATGAAGCGACCCATCCATCGCGTCCTGATAATCAATGGCGGATCATCGAGCATCAAGTTCGCCCTGTACGAGGTCAGCGAATCGCTGCAGCGCACGCTGCGCGGAAAAATTGATCGTACCGGATCGGGAAGCACCACCTTGACCTTCGC
>JBDTTO010000850.1:0-2255 GCA_039930585.1 Gemmatimonadaceae bacterium | reverse complement strand
GCTCAGCTCTTTCCGCCGACCTTCTTCGCGACGCCCGACGCATGCGCTTCGCGCAGCGTTTGTGCGCACTCTTCGCAGCATACTTCCACGGTATTGTTGCCGATCTTCACCTTGATTGCGCTGGCGTCCAATTCGCAGTCGCAGGCGGCACACGTTGTTGCGGTCATGATCCACTCTCCAGAAATGATTGACGTTCGAGACGAGGCAGTAAGAAGCGTCCGAACGGGAGAGTGCCGCTATCGAAATCTTTAGCGATTTATCATTGTCGAATTTCTGACTGAATCAGCGCAATCGAACCGCGCGCTGGAATTCCGCTGGCGTCCGACCGTAGGCCTGACGAAACGCAGCGCTGAAGTGGCTGTGACTTGAGAAGCCGAGGTCCATTCCCAGGGCGGTGAGGTCGTCGTAGGTACCCAGCAGGTCGAGTGCGCGTGCGAGGCGCAGTCGCAATTGATAGCGATAGAGCGGCACGCCTTCGACCTGGCCAAACGCCTGCGTGAGATACACCGGGGACACTCCAACTTCGGCGCCGATTTCAGCAAGTGTCCATCGCCGTTGCAGATCGGACGCCAATACCAGCTTGGCGCGATCCACCAATTTCTGTCGGCCGAATGTCGCGCCCGCTACGTGCGACGTCCGCTCACCTAACGCGCGACGCACAAGCGTCAACACCAATGCTTCGATCTCGAGGGGTTCTGCGACGCGCGTGCGTCCCGCGTGCGCGAGAACGGCAACCAGCGCCTGCGCGCGTGGATCAATGCGCAGTCGCTGCCAACGAAACGCGAGACTTCCGTCTTGTTGCAGATGCGCTTTGGGAGCCAACTCGCGCAGCAGTGACTCTTCAACCGTCAATGAAAGACTCGCGTCCCCACCTTCAATTGGGTGACTGACGCAATAACTCTCGCCCGCATTGAAGAAGAGCACTTGATTGGCCTCTGCAACCGCGTCATCGCTACCAACGTGACGCACGTACACACCGCGATACGGAAACACCAAATGTGTTGTGCGCGAACATTCCTCCGCACTGCGATGCCGGCATTCGCCGCGACACATAACATCGCGCAGCGTCATGCTCTCGGTTTCGAGCAGAATTTGAACGGAGAATTGCGGCTGCGCTTCTAACGTCACTGGATTTTCTTGGCGGTAGCGCTGGCTGTGTTCGGTGGACGGCGGCGATACAAGATAATACGATACAAATCATCTTCGTCCTGCGCGTATGTGTACACGCCGAGATTGGTTACGCCGCGCACATATTGCTTGTCGGGCAGGACAATTGTCTCAATTCGCTTACCCGTCGTGAGGTCCACCAAATCCCAGTGACTTCTCGTCGGTGGATCCACGCGATTGACCGGTACCCATGCGACGTTTCCGACGACATGCATTCCCCGCCCAGTCTCCCCGAATTGCAACGGCGGCAGAACTGCTGGTTTTGCGGGGACAACGTAGCGGTTGGTGGGTTGTTTAGGAGGCGTCACTCCCAGTTTCGCAAATGTCTCGTTTTGCATTTTTTGAGAAGCGATTGTGGCTCCGTTTGTCGCCTTTTCGACGTAGCTATCCCACCCATTTTCCGAAACTGAGACCGGGTTACTTGCGAGAACCCATTTCGAAATGGACGCACCCGAAGCGTCCATGATATTCAATTTGTAACCAGCACCGTCCGCAATTAGAACGCGACCGTCGGCCATTACTGCCCAACCGTTGTATGGCCCGTACAGACCAACACCCATCTGCGATTGAATGGCACGCCCATTCGCGTCACGTTTGACCTCGCCCTGCAGTACACCTCTGGGAAATTGCGTGATTGTGTCAGTCTTGCCGCTCACGATTGAAACCCGAACAATGGGAACCGTGTCCAGCATTCTTGTACTGAACGCCACACCCCTGCCGTTTTTCGGGTCTCTTAGCGGTGCGAAGATTACAAGAGTGCCGTATAAGTTGCCCGGTGTGTCGACATAGTCCAGAAATGGCCAACCGATGCTCGAAAGGATTGCGTCCGACGATCGACTGCTGTCACTGGACGGAATTCTGTATGTGCGACCTCGACCAGTCTTCACACTGATAATCGGAAACGAGTTGTACGCGGTACCGAATATCAGCGCGACGGAATCGGTGTGAATCTTTAGCGGACTACCGGGCGACTGATACTCACCAGGTCCGTTGCCCTTCGAACCAAGTTGTACTCGCGTTTTGGCAACAAGATCTGTGCTCCACACAGACTTGTCCTGTCCTTCAACGACCACAACCACACTGTCCCA
>JBDTTO010000849.1:0-2265 GCA_039930585.1 Gemmatimonadaceae bacterium | reverse complement strand
ATGTACGTTGTTGATCTGCCACTCGAACTGTCGTGTGTGAAGCCTGAGCTCGCACCGCTGTGACAGTGGCGTTCGTCATGATGCGAGCATTGGGCGAATTCCTCAGCACTTCCAACAAAGGAGTGATCAGGGAATCACGGGCGCCCATCTGATACAGCCCGGATTCGACGCCTTTTCCAATTGTGATAGGAGAAACGTTCGACGAACGCGGTAAATCCGGTTTGTGCTCGAATGCTCCAAGTCCGCAAACGGATTGAGCTCGCTCGTAGAATGGCAGCAATTGCTCAAACGAAATCGGCCAGCCGTCAGACGCTTCGGGCCATCGAGGCTCGAAATCCCAGGGGTCGAGCGGCACATATTTTGCCCCTGCGCCATAGCGCGTCGGCGTGTTCCAAAGCGACGTGGTTCCACCAACGCTGCGATGCCGTGTTACCGAAAGCCCCGCATACGAATCTCCCACACAGCTTCCTTCATTCAGTTCTTGCGCTCTGTGACGGACTACTGCCGCATCTGTCGCATGCGTGCCACTTTCCAGCAGCAGCACATCCCTTCCCCTTCGGCACAACTCGGCCGCAAGCACCAGTCCGGCCGGACCGCTGCCAATGATGCAAATCTCAGCAACTGTTATCGCTTCCGACGTGACCGGTGTCGCGTCGATTTCCATAGATCCCGCCTCAAGAGTTTGCCATGGCCGTTGATGAGCAAGCGGCGACCGAGCGATCGGTAACCGTCATCATACCAAGTACCGCGCGCCGAGAACGCGTTCCGCTATTGCGGCGGGCGATTGCATCGGTGCGTGACCAACAAGGTATTCGCGCGATTCCACTTGTCGTGCTCAATGGAGCGCATCGCACGGCCGAAGTCGAGGCTGAGTTGCGGGCCGATTCGCAAGTGCAACTCGTCGTGCTGGCCGAAGGCAGTCTTGCTGGAGCGCTGAATGCAGGACGAACGTGCGTAAAAACAAGATGGTTTGGCACGCTGGACGATGATGATGTACTGCTCCCGAGCGCGCTGGCCACGCGTGTGCGCGCGTTGGAAGAACATCCCGAAATGGATGTGGTGGTTACCAACGGAATCACAAGGATCAAAGGCGAAGATTCGTTGCACATGAGCCCAATGTTGGACATTGGATCCGATCCGCTGCGCGTGCTCATGAAGCGCAATTGGTTGCTGCCGGGTTCCTGGTTGGCGCGTTCCGATCGTGTGGGCGTAACATTCTTTGAAGGGATGCCGCGGTACCGCGAGTGCACATATATCGCCATTCGCTTCGCCGCCGAATACAAGATGATGTGGTTAGCCGAACCGACGATGATCTGGAACGCAGAAAGTCCATTCTCCGAATCACGTTCACGTGCATATCTGTTGGGGCAGGTTGAAGCAATTCAGGCGTTGATGGCTCTCGATATTCCACCGCATTTCCGACGTTATTTGCGCTGGCAAATTGCCGCGGCATCGCACCAGAGTGCTGATTTGCTTTGGTCGGAAGGATCCGTCGAGAACGCGTGGCGATTGCATTGGCAATCGTTGCTTGGTTATTGGGGCGTTCGATATATCCCGTTCACACGATTTCTGGTGATGGCCTCGTTGCGAAAGATGTTTAGTCGCGTGGCGGTTGGTGACAGCCTATGAGCAAGTCAGGATCAACGAGTCCAACACGCGTGCTGGTATTGGGCATTGACGCTGCCAGTCCGGTATTGCTTGAGCGTTGGATTGCCGACGGCACGCTGCCAAACATTGCGGCGCTGGTAAAACGTGGGTTGTCCTCGCGCGTGCAAAGTGTGGACGGATTTTTTATCGGTTCAACGTGGCCGTCGGGATACACGGGTACGACTCCCGCCAGTCACGGCGTGCATTATCTGCTGGAACTCGTGCGTGGTTCGTACGAATTGCGCCATTCGGTTGACGGCGCATTTGTGCGACGGCCGGCATTCTGGCGCGCGTTGAGTGATGCCGGCAAACGTGTGGCCATTCTTGACGTTCCGCTTACTCGTCTCGAAACCGATTTGAATGGTGTGCAAATCGTCGAGTGGGGCGGTCACGATTCCATTTATGGATTTCGTACATCGCCGGATTCGCTTGCAGCGGAAGTTCTGAGCCGATACGGCGCGCATCCTGTTGGTTCAACGTGTGATGCCGAGGGCCGCACCACAGCCGATTACGGTGATTTTGTAAGACGGCTGGAGTTGGGTGCCGAACGAAAGGGTGCGCTGTCGCGTGAACTGTTGGCGCAGGGAAATTGGGATTTGTTCATGCAGGTGTTCACCG
>JBDTTO010000848.1:0-2280 GCA_039930585.1 Gemmatimonadaceae bacterium | reverse complement strand
ACCTGGTTGTTCGGCTAATTCACGTTTGCAAACAAAACGCGCCGATTTTTCGCGCAGAAAACTTCAGACCGTTTTTGTATGGAACCCGCAATACCTGATCTACGAAACACACCAAAACAGACGGCGTATTCCGAACTGTTGAACATGCAAGGCCTGCTCCTCGAAGGCAGCAACGATCCAATTGCGGCAATGGCAACGATGTCGGCCTTGTTGCATCACGCGTTCGGTCATTTATGGACCGGATTTTATCGCGTGGTTGAACCAGATCGCTTGTTGCGTGTCGGACCATACCAGGGTTCACTGGGTTGCCTGGATATTCAGTTTGGCCGCGGCGTTTGCGGGACTGCGGCCGCGGAGAAGCGATCGATTGTTGTGGCGGACGTACACACGTTTCCCGGGCACATCACGTGTGATCCACGTTCAAGGAGCGAAATCGTGGTTCCGGTGTTCGACGCGCACGGGTCGCTGATCGCGGTACTTGATATTGATTCATCCGCATCCGAAGGATTTTCCGAGGAAGATCGCGTCGGACTGGAATCGCTAGTGGCCTGGTTTGCTCGCCCGTCGTAAGTTCCGCATCCTGTCCGGCACACCTCCGAGGTAGTCATGCCCGTGATCGGCTATTCCGACCGTATCAATCACGCATTCGCGTTTGCGGCCAAGCATCACGACCAGCAGGTTCGCAAAGGCACACGGTTGCCGTATCTCACGCATCCGGCCAACGTCGCAATCATTCTGACGCGTTATGGTCGTGACGAAGAAACGGTGGTGGCCGGCATTCTGCATGACGTCATTGAAAGTTGCGTGCGCGAAGGCTGGTCGCAGGAAAAGCTCGAAGAACGTATTGGCAGCAAATTCGGAAACAGCGTGTTGAGCACGGCACTGTCAGTGGCCGAACGTCGCATGGACGATGACGGTATTGAGCTGTCGCACGACGATCGCAAGGCGGACTACCTGACGCGTCTCGAGTTGGCCAGCGAAGACGCACTGTGGGTGTCGGCCGCGCACAACTTGCACAACATCAGTTCGATTCTTTCGGATGTGCGCCGTACGGCCTTTCCGGAAACCGTGTGGGGACGTTTTGCTGCCGGCAAGAACGGAACGGTGCAGGCTTATACCGAACTTGCAACGCGACTGGAGCAGATCGGATTTCGCGGAGAGATTGCTGCGGAGTTGAAAGCGGCGACGGAAGAGTTGCAGACGCTTAGCCGAAGCTGAGACTTGGGCAGTACGCAATAGTTCAAAGATCCGTTTGTGGCGCCGAATATCTGGCAGACAGCGTTGAAACGGATTTGTCGGATTTGACGGATCATCCGGATACTTCGCTTATGCGTACGTCTTCTGAACGTAGCTATTCAGAATGTCGAGAAACTCCGGAACGATGCGATCACCTTTCAGTGTCGTAAACAGCTGACCATCGACGTATACAGGCGCTTTGGGTTCTTCGAACGTGCCCGGCAGCGAAATGCCGATGTTCGCATGTTTTGATTCGCCGGGACCATTTACCACGCAGCCCATCACCGCGACTTTCATCTCGACAACACCAGGATGTTGTTCGCGCCAGACCGGCATCTGCTCACGCAAATATCCCTGAATGTCTTCGGCCATGTGCTGAAAAAACGTACTCGTTGTACGACCACAACCCGGACACGCGGTGACTTGTGGAGCGAAGCTCCGCAAACCCAATGACTGCAACACCTGCTGCGAAATAAAAACTTCTTCGCGGCGATCGCCATTTGGTTTTGGCGTAAGCGAAACACGAATGGTGTCGCCAATTCCTTCGGCCAAAAGAATGGAAAGCGCTGCAGTGCTCGCAACAACACCCTTGTTGCCCATACCCGCTTCGGTGAGACCAAGGTGCAGTGCGTAATCGCAACGTGCAGACAAACGGCGATAACACTCCACCAAATCAGGCACGACGGAAATTTTAGCGCTGATGATAATGCGATCGTGCGCGAGTCCCACTTCTTCGGCCAGTGCGGCTGAACGCAACGCACTCTCCAGCATCGCATCCATGTACACGTCCTTCGCGTCGCGCGGAGTTGCGCTGGCCGCGTTGGCGTTCATCATGTCCGTCAGCAACAGCTGATCAAGCGAGCCCCAGTTCACACCGATACGAACGGGCTTGTTGTGATCAATGGCCGCTTGCACAATCGTCGTGAAGTTCGTGTCACGGTGACGCGTGCCAACGTTGCCGGGATTGATGCGGTACTTGTCGAGCGTTTTTGCGCACTCGGGATACTTCGTCAGCAGCAGGTGTCCGTTGTAATGAAAATCGCC
>JBDTTO010000847.1:0-2280 GCA_039930585.1 Gemmatimonadaceae bacterium | reverse complement strand
CGGTCGATGATCGGCACCGTGATCGGCGATTGGGAAGGAAGCATTCGAGATGCGCGGGCGGCGTACGCCGATGCAAGCGCCATTGGTAACAGAACGGTCCTGGCCGAAGCGGCGATGTATACGGGCTACGGATCACTTGGCGCTGGTCGCATTGCAGACGTGGCGCCCGCGCTTGATGAGGCCAGGGAGCTCGCCACCGGCACAACGGACTTCATGCGCTGCCTGGCGATGTCGGTGAAAGCCCTGTTGCTCTTCATAACGGGTGATCTTGCTGCCGGGATTGCGCTCACCGAAGAGTCACTCGCCACACAACGTCGTCGAAATGACTGTGAAGGCGGAGGATTGACGTTGAGCTTCCTTGCACAGATGACGTTCGCGAAAGGCGATCTGCAGCGCGCGATGAAGCTGTACGGCGAAGCGCTTGATACATTCGGCAAGGTTGGTGACAAGCCGGAGATTGCACGCGTGTATTGCGAACTGGGATGGGCGGCACTTGCGGCGAAAGAAGTTCAAGTTGCCAAAGGCGCGTTCCAGACGGCGGTGCGTTGTTACGAAGAAGTCGGCAGTGCGCGCGGCACTGGCCTGGCGCTAATGGGCCTCGCGGCGGTTGACGCGGCGGATGGACATCCAGAACGCGCCATTACCATCGCTCAGGCAGCGACCGCATACTCGGCCCGCACTGGCGTTGTTATCGAACATGCCATGGATCCGGGGGTTGTGGCGCGCATCGATGCGCTCAAGGAATCCATTCCGAAGCGCACGCTGGACAATCTGCTGCAGAACGCTGACGCGTTGACACCGTCGCAGGTGTTGGCGATGGTTGCGGAGGCGACGTAGGGCGCAAAGGACGCGCAGTCCGTCTGGCGACGCCGTGATTGTTGCGCCCCTTGCCGCTTGCGGCCATACGCCGTTTCTTAGCCCTATGACCGCTTCGATTCCCGATCTTCGCCCGCGACGCCGCTGGCTGGTCGCTGGTGAGTTCGCACGTGCTGCACTCGGACGTGCTGCGCTCGCGCCTGCTGCTCTGGTCCTCATGTTGGCGTTCATCAGTGGCGCCCTCTCCGCGCAACCGGTCCGCGGAACGCTCACCGACAGCACGCGCCTTGTTCCCGTTGCTGGCGTGGTTGTTTCACTGCTCGACGGTAACGGCGCGTCCGTTGCCCGCACACTCTCAAATGATCGCGGGATGTATTACTTCGCGACGCGCGGAACTGCGTCGAGCTTGCGTGTGCAGCGGATCGGATATCGCGCGCAAACGTTGAAGCTGCCAGGCGCCGTCAACGACATCACAACGCTCAATATTGTGATGGCCAAGTTGCCAACGTTGCTCGCGCCGCTGCAGGTCGTGGACAACGGGTGTCCGCGTCGAGCGGACGAAGGGTCGGCAATTGCACTACTTGAACAAGCGCGCACCGGATTGCTCGCTACGGTTGTTGCTCGCAAGGAGATGCCGTCAACTCAAACGTTGATTCGATTTGAACGCGAGATGGACGGAGGAGGTAGCCGCATTATCCGCCAGTCGGTTCACGTCGATTCCGCGAGTGTAAAAACATCATCGTTCGAATCCGCGCACTCGGCCACCGATTTTGTGACGCGCGGATTTACCGAGAGCGTCGAAGGCGAAACGATTTTCAACGCGCCGGATGCGGAGGTGTTGCTGAATGATGACTTTGTGGCCGCGTATTGCTTTCAGTTGGCGAAGCCCGAACGCAGTCGCGTCAATCAAGTTGGACTGGCATTTCATGCGGTTCGTTCGGCCCGCAATCGCGTCGATGTTGAAGGCGCGTTGTGGATTGATACCGTCGCGCGCGCAATTCGCGAAATTGAATTTCAGTATAAAGGATTGGCCACTCCGATCGAGCAGCTGAAACCCGGCGGTACGATTGGCTTTCGCGAAATGACCAGTGGTGTTGTGTTGATTGACCGATGGACGTTGCGACTGGTTGGCGTTGAATCTGACACGGTTCGCTCGAGCGGCGGAATCAGGATGTATGGGGGCAAGGGCACTGGCGAGCCCCCATCAATTACGATTCGCAATCGATTCAGAATTACTGAGACCGGAGGCGAACTCGCTCGTGCCGTGTGGCCCGATGGTTTTACATGGGACGCACCATTGAGCACGCTGACGGTGCATGCATCGACTGCAAAGCAGTTGCCGACTGCTGGAACGATGCTACGATTGGCACACACGAATTATGAAGGAGTCACCGACTCCGCTGGGATGCTTCGTGTTTCCAAATTGATTCCGGGACCGTACCAACTGGTGATTGTTGACCCGCG
>JBDTTO010000846.1:0-2282 GCA_039930585.1 Gemmatimonadaceae bacterium | reverse complement strand
GAGTCGACACAAAGTTGGTCGAGCAGATCGTGCCATCGCTCGACATTCCACGACGTGGCGTATTGAGTGGACGCGCGAAAATTGATGGTGCACTCACTGCGATGCAGGTTGATGGAGACGTCACATTCAACGACACACGTTCGGGACGCAGTAGGGTTCTCGCGGTTGGCGAAATTGGAACGGCAAATGGTGTTGTGCGCACACGCAATCTGCGCGTCACGCTCACACCTGTTCAGGTCGATCTCATGCGCGTCGCGCTCAAAGACTTCCCGCTTGCCGGTGTTGTTACGGGAACTGCTACGCTCAACGGTGCGACAGACACTCGATTGACGGCCAGCAAATTCGATCTCACACATGTGCAGGATGGCGAACGGTCGCGCTTCACTGGCACAGGCGCCGTGCGTCTGGGTGACGTGCCGTTCATCGCATTGGATGCAAACGCAGAACCGCTGTCGCTCGTGACGGCGGGAAAGTTTGCGCCGGCGTTGGGACTGCGGAGTTCTGTTTCAGGGCCAATCAAACTCGAGGGTACGCTACGCGATCTTGCCATCAATGCCACTTTGCAAAGCGCGGATGGTGGCATAATCGCGGCCGTTGGCAAACTTGATGTCGACAGCAAAGAGATTGGCTACAATCTGGATGTCAGCACGAAGTTGTTTGATGCGAATGTGCTGGTCGAGAAAGCGCCGCGCACTTCGCTCAGTGCGATGATGTCGGCCAACGGTCGCGGATTCGAACCCGAAACCATGCAGGCCGATGTGAACGCATCGGTCAGTACATCAACGATCGATACGCTCGCCGTTGATTCATCGAGCATTCGCGTGCGCATCGCGTCGGGCATTATCAATGTCGACACGTTTAGTCTGCGTGTGCCCGGCGCCGCTGCCAATGTGAAGGGAATATTTGGCTTGTCAAAAACGGCCACGGGCACACTGACGTACGACGTACAGGTTGATTCCATCGGCAAGCTTGCCCGTTATCTCCCGCTCGATACATCAATTGTTGCGCCGCGTCCTGGACCAGTTGCCGAGCGACTTGCCGCCGCTCGTGCTGATTCGGCACGAATCGAACAGCGGTTGGCGGTTGCACGCGCTGCAGGCGTTGCGCCGCCAGCGAAAACGGTTGTGGTCGACACGCCTCCGTCGCTGCGTCGTGATTCACTGGCGGGTTCGGCGCGCGCGCAGGGAAGCCTCACTGGCAACATCAACAACTTCGATTTACAGGGCACGCTACGCGCCGCTGGCATTGTCGCACTCGGCAACACTGTGCAGAGCGCGCAGGCTCAATACAAATGGACCGCCGCACGTACGCCTGACGCGCTGGTTGACGTGAAGGCCGGTGCCAGCTCCGTCGTTGCGGCTGGTTTTGAGATGGACAGTGTGAACATTCTAGGCACGTACAAAGAACCGGGCGGCAATGCGCGCGTCAGTGTGTTTCAGAATTCCCGCCGCGATTACTCGGTGAACGCGAACTACGCGCTGTTTCCGGATCGCAAGGAACTGCGCTTCGAAGACCTGAAATTTCGATTCGACAGCACGCATTGGGCTTCGACTCGTGCGGGCGCGCTGCTTTGGGGCCAGCCTGGCATTGAAGTCGAAAATATTGATCTGACCAATGGGAAAGGCGGCCACATCTTCGCCGACGGCAAAGTGCCAAGTGAAGGCGCGGCAAACTTCGCGCTCAAAATCGACAACTTCGAAATCGCGGATCTCACGGGATTGCTGCAGAGTGACATCCCAATGAGCGGCCTGATTTCTGTGGATACAAAAGTGACTGGTACAAGCACCGCACCAGTCATCGTCGGAACGGCGAATGTATCCAAGGTGACGTATGACGGCATGCTCGCACCGGAGCTCACCACAAAGTTCAACTACGATCAGCAGAAGCTGGTTGCGCAGGCCGATGCGACCTATGAAGGACGCTCCGTCGCAAAAGCGAATGGCACGGTACCGGTGAATCTCGCGACAACTGGCGTAACGGGCTCGCGGCTCCTCGATGCACCATCTTCCGTCGACATCAAGGCAGACAGTCTGCCACTTGATCTCGCGTCGCGCTTTACCGATGCCGTCAGTGAAGTGCGCGGATTTGCCGTTGGCCAAGCGGAACTCCGCGGAACAATCAAGGAGCCAAAGATTTCGGGCGACATGTCGCTGGCAAACGCCGAAATGCGCCTCCCCTCACTTGGGGTGAAACTCCTGGCGATGAACGGTACCGTACACGTCAAAGGTGATTCAGTTGTTATCGATTCAATCGTTGCGTCAAGCGGTGGTCGTATTGCAATA
>JBDTTO010000845.1:0-2285 GCA_039930585.1 Gemmatimonadaceae bacterium | reverse complement strand
CTACGACGTCTTACAGGGCTTTTTGCGCTTCTTACATCAGGGGCGCTCCACGCTCAGACCGATAGCGGCACCATCCGCGGTACCGTCACCGATGGTTCCCACGCGGCTCTTCGGGGAGTCTCAGTTGCCGCGCGTGAGGTTTCCACCGGCGTGGTGTCGACTACGAACTCGGAATCCGCTGGAAACTTCACGCTGGTGAATCTGATAATCACAGCCGGTGTTGGCGTGGTGGTATCGGCCGTTGATCGCGCGCGCCAGCAGGAAATACAAACGCGAAATTCGCTGGACAAGGATCGGCTGCTGCTTCGCGCACTGTTTGACACGCTGCCCGATGCCGTCTTCACGAAAGATCTCGCCGGTCGATACATACAGGCCAACAAGTCTGCGTTACAGCAATCCGGTCATCCCACCGAAGAATCCCTGCTGGGAAAGACAGCGTTCGATCTGCATCCAGCGGCCATCGCCGAAGCGACGCAACGGGATGACGCGATGGTTATGGCAGGCAACGTTATCTCCGACCGCGAACTCCAACTCAAAACAGCATCCGGCGAACTTCGCTGGTTTCTGTCGCTCAAAGCGCCACTGCGTGACGATGATGGGAAAGTCACCGGCATTGTTGGCGTCACGCGCGACATTACCGATCGGCGTTCGGCGGAGATAGAACGTGATCGGCACTTGCGCCAGTTGGAGTTGCAGATCGAGCGTATGCCCATCGCATACATCCTGACTGATGGCGATTTCAATTGCGTGCGCTGGAATCCGGCGGCCGAACGTATTTTCGGATATTCGAAAGATGAAGTGATCGGACGTCGGGCCTTTGATCTGATCGTGCCGGAAAAATCGCGCGAGCGAGCCAGCAAGATCATTGAACAGATCAGCATGGGACGCATGGACGCGCACGGTGAATTTGGCAATATCAAAAAGGGTGGCGAGAATATCACTTGCGAATGGCATAACACGCCGATGTTTGATGATGCCGGCAAGTTTGTTGGTCTCTTGTCGCTCACACTTGATGTAACGGCACGCAAGAAACTCGAAGCGCAGCTGCTGCAATCGCAGAAGATGGAAGCAATTGGTCAGTTGGCCGGCGGTGTTGCGCACGACTTCAACAATTTGCTGACGGTGATCTTCGGTTACAGCGAAATGTTGATGGCGGACAAGGACGTCAGCAGCAACGTACAGAAATCGGTCAAGCTGATCAACGAAGCAGCGGAACGCGCTGGTGCACTCACCGGACAGCTCCTGGCGTTCAGTCGGAAAACGATACTGCAGCCAAAGATACTGGACATCAATACCGTTGTTGGTGAAACCGGCACGATGCTTCGTCGAATGATTGGCGAGGATGTTCGTTTCTCGACAATTCTTCAGAAGGATATCGAACGTATTCGCGTCGATCCGGGTCAGCTCACGCAGGTGCTGATGAATCTTGCAGTGAATGCTCGTGATGCGATGCCCAAGGGCGGCACGCTCACGGTCGAAACGCAAAACGTCGAGTTGAGTGCCGAATACGCGAGTACGCATCCCGACTGCAATCCAGGACCACACGTGATGCTCGCCATGACAGATACGGGCACCGGCATGGCGGCGGACGTGATGGCGCACATCTTCGAACCGTTCTTCACCACGAAAGAAGTCGGGACCGGAACAGGCCTCGGCCTCGCAACCGTTTTCGGCATTGTCCGTCAAAGCGGTGGATGCATCAACGTGTACAGCGAACCCGGCATCGGTTCTTCGTTCAAGCTCTATTTTCCCGCGCTGCGCGGCGCGAGTCTTATGGAGAGTGGAGGTATTCCCCAAATTGCAACCGGCGGTGCGGAGACAGTGTTGTTGGTCGAAGACGATGCCGCAGTTCGGCGCATTGCGACGGCCGCACTGGCAAAGTTCGGCTACATGGTGCTTCCGGCTGCCACGGGCGAAGAAGCGCTGCGTATTGCCGAACATCATGGCCTTGGTATCAGCGTGTTGCTGACTGACGTCGTGATGCCGGGCATGAGCGGACCGCAGTTGGTGGACCTGCTGCGGGCCAAGTCGCCATCGCTCAAGGTGGTGTTTATGAGCGGTTACACCGACGACGCCGTCGTGCGCCACGGCCTGCTGGCGGCCGAAGTGTCGTTTCTGCAAAAGCCATTTACACCTGAAGGGCTCGCACTCAAGATTCGCAAGGTGTTGGACAGTTAGCAGTCCGCAACTCACCCACCCACGAAATGATCAGCCCACGCATCATCACTTTGTTCGCGCTTGCCCTGCTGTTGCCTCAGTCGCGAACACACGCGCAGGCGCAAACC
>JBDTTO010000844.1:0-2286 GCA_039930585.1 Gemmatimonadaceae bacterium | reverse complement strand
AAGGCGGACGTGGTTGCGGCCAACGCATCAGTCGCGTTGGATTTTGAACCGCTGTCACCCGAACGCGTGCGCAAATGGATCACGCATCACGCAACGACGGTGCTCAAGATTGGGATTGCCGAAGATGCCGTGCAGCTGATGCAGCAGGCTGTTGGCAACGATCTGCAAATGCTGGCCGGCGAACTGGATAAGTGCGCGAGTTATCAGCTGGGTCTGGACGAACATGCAACACAGATTGATGCGGACGCAGTGTCAGCAGTGGTTGGTGTGCGCCGCGGCGAAACAGTGACTGACTTGCTGGATGCCGTTGCACGACACGATGCAAAGGCCGCCGTTTATCTGCTGCCGCACGTGTTGAGTCAGCCGAAAGTGAACGCGGTGCAAGTGGTGATGATGTTGTCCACGCAGGCGTTTGGACTCGCATACGGTCGCGCGCGCCGCGAAGCGGGTGTGCCCACGAGTCGATTGCCCAATGAGTTCTTCGCGTTTCTCAAGGAAACCGGTGGATATCCGGGACGGCCTTGGGGCGAAGCAGCGTCGGCGTGGACAAAAGAAGTTGACGGCTGGAACACACGCGCATGCGAACGCGCGCTGGAGCTGTTGCTTGATGCGGATTCCGCACTCAAAGACACGACCATTTCCGACACCGAGCAGACGATGACGTCGCTGGTGTTGGCACTTTGCGCGCTTAAACCTCGCGGCCGCAAAGCCGCGTAGTGCACACGATTTCAACTACCATGTTTTCAGGAACACATCCTGTGCGTCGGATTGCACTGTTTACGGCGGCACTGTCGGTTTTCGCGTTGCGTGACGCGACTGCACAACCGGCCGCACCTGTTTCGGCGGGCGTTACGTCCGCCGTCGCGCGGGCACGCGCACTGTCCAACGATGGCGACGACGCGAAGTCTCGCACGTTGCTTGATTCGCTGGTGAATACGGCGCCGCGTGAATCCAACGATCTGGCCGAAATCCTGTACTGGCGCGCTTCACTGAGCAGCGACGCACAGTCGTCGGAACGCGACTGGAAGCGATTGGTTGTGGACGTGCCGTTCTCGCCGCGCGCAGGCGAAGCGCTTGTGAAATTGTCGGAGCAGGATTTACAACGCAACAATCCGGCAATTGCGCGACAACATGTGCAGCAACTGTTGCTTGATCATCCCGATTCGCCGCAGCGATCGCGCGGACTCCTGGTGTTGGCACGCAGCTATTTCGATCAGCGCGACACGCCACGCGGCTGCGGCATTGTGTCGGCGGTTCGTCGCGACGCGCCGCTCAGTGCGGTCGAAGTCCGCTTGCAGGCCGATGAGTTGCAACAGCAGTGTCGGAACGTGGTCGAGGTTGCGATGGGCAAGGATCCGGATTTTGCCGCGCCAGTTCCCGTTGCGGCGGCCGGATCATTGGCGACACAAACCGCTGCGCTGCCAGCCGGTCGCGGTGCGGCACCGGTGAACAATAAAACAGATACTGCGCGCCAGGCTCCAACCAAGCTGTCACCAGCGGCCGCCAAGGCGCTCGCTGACAGCGTGCGTCGCGACAGCGTTGCCCGGGCAACTGCGTTACGCGTTGCGCAAAAAGAAGCGGCAGACAGCCTTCGGCGCGACAGTCTCGCACGCGTAACCGCCACGCGTACGGCGGCTAAACAAACGGCTGACAGTGTGCGTCGTGACAGCGTGATGCGTGTTGTCGCGCAACGTCAGGCTGACAGCGTTCGCCGCGACAGCGTTACGCGCGCTGGATTGCAGCGCGCCGCTGCTTTGCGTATTGCTGACAACGCGCGTCGCGACAGCATTCTGCACCGAGATAGCGTTGCGAGAGCGTCGTTGCGTCGGGACAGCATTGCGCTGGACAGCATGGGGCGCAATCGCGCACCGGCCAACACTGGTCGCGGTGCAACAAATCCGCCTGTTGTCACGACACGCGGCGGTTCACAAACGCGTGAAGTGTTGCTGATCAATGCGGACAGCGCGCGCGGTGACAGTCTCGCGCGCGAAGCAGCAGCCGTTGAGGCACGCATTCTTGGTAATGTGGCCACTCGCGATTCCATCAAGCGTGATACCGAAGCGAAAGCGGCCGCAAAACGCGCTGCAGTGAAGGCGGCCAAGTGGACGGTGCAGATTGCTGCGTATCAATCGAAAGCCGACGCAGACGCTCTCGTGAAACGTCTCTTGGCGCGCAACCTTGATGCACACATTGCGGGCACCAGGAAGCCGTACCGCGTGCAGGTTGGTCGATTTGCGACGCGCGCCGAAGCCGTGGCGGAAGTGGCGTCGCTCAAGAAAAGCGGAC
>JBDTTO010000843.1:0-2288 GCA_039930585.1 Gemmatimonadaceae bacterium | reverse complement strand
ACATCGGCCTTCACAGTGCTTTCCTCGGCGACAACCGATTCGATGTGATGATACGCCGAATACAGCATCGGGCGCATCAAATCATTCATGCCGGCATCGGTGACGACAAAGTCTTTCCCGGCCGCATGTTTGCGATACAACACTTCGGTTAACAACACGCCCGATTCTGCAACAAGAAATCGGCCAGGCTCGAGCAATAACTGCAAACCAGTGCCGCGCACCGCTTCACTAACAACGCGCGCGTAACCCTCAATGTCAGCTTCGGCCTCGCCTTCATACGGCACAGACAATCCGCCGCCAACATCCATGAACTGCAATTCGTGACCGAGCTTGCGCACAACATCGATTGTTGCCAGCAAACGCGGCAATGCATCGCGCATCGGGTCAACCGTGGCGATCTGCGAGCCGAGGTGCATGCCCAGGCCAAGCAATTTCACGTAAGGCAGTTCGGTGATGACGTTCGCAATGCGTGCGACATCATCAATCGGAATGCCAAACTTTGCGCCCTTCTGTCCGGTGCTGATGTATTCGTGCGGCGTATCAACCGTGACTTCCGGATTCACGCGAATCGCAACGCCCGCAATCACACCGCGTTTTTCCGCGACAGCATTTAACGCGTACAACTCCGCTTCGGACTCAACGTTGATCAGCAGCACGCGATGTTCAAGCGCGAGATCAAGTTCACGCGCCGTTTTGCCAACGCCGCTGAACACTATATCGCCGCCACCAAATCCCGCTTCGTTCGCGCGATACAACTCGCCGCCCGAAACAATATCAACACCCGAGCCCAACTCCTGCAGCAAACGCAACACAGAAAGGTTCGAGTTTGCCTTCATCGCAAAGTGGATGTGATGTGGCACGCCCGTGAACGCTTGTTCAAGCTTGTTGTATCGCGCACGAATTGTGTTCGCACTGTACACGTATACCGGTGTGCCAACCGACGCAGCAATCGTTGGCAGCGAAACACCTTCGGCATACATCACACCATCGCGGCGTGAGTATCCCGAAGAGTGGCTGTCGGTCATAGCGCTGGCGCTCACCGAATCGATTAGTACGCCTTCGCCCACACGACCTCGTATTTCGCCGGTTCACCAGTCACCATGCACTTCGTGGGCGCTTCGGGCGAACGGAACTCGGCATCAGGAATAACACGAATCGTCGCTTTCGTTTCTTCCTTCACCTGTGCCTCAACTTTCGGATCACCATTCCAGCCCGCGTACACAAATCCGCCGGGACCGTCCATGATTTCCTTGAACTTGTTGTACGACCTGCAGTCGCGAATTGAATTGGCTTCGAGGCGCGCCTGCGCTGTTGCCAGCATCTCATCCTGAATCGCGTCAAGGATGGGCGGGAGTTCAGCACGCAGTGAGTCAAACGCCATGGACTTTTTGTCGCGTGATCCGCGGTGCACAAGCACGCCGCTGTTGGATGCGAGATCACGCGGACCGATTTCCAGACGCAGCGGTACGCCGCGAAGTTCCCAATGGAAATATTTCGCGCCGGAGCGAATCCCTTCGCGATCATCAACATGCACACGAATGCGCTCGTGATCGGGACGCTTGAAGCTGCCCAGATCTTCGGCGATGCGCTTCGCGGCTTCGACCGTGGCTGCGCGTTCTTCGTCCGTTTTGTAGATGGGAACGATCACCATCTGAATTGGCGTCAACCTGGGCGGTAAACGCAAACCTGCGTCGTCGCCGTGCGTCATGATCAATCCGCCAATCATGCGCGTTGAAACACCCCAGCTTGTATTCCACGCAAAGGCCTCGCCACCTTCGGCCGTTTGAAATTTGAGTTCAAACGCCTTTGCGAAGTTTTGTCCAAGATTGTGCGACGTGCCTGCTTGCAGCGCTTTGTTGTCCTGCATCAGCGCTTCGCATGAATACGTGCGCAGGGCACCAGCAAAACGTTCGGCGTCGGTTTTCTGGCCAGTAACAACCGGCATCGCCATGAAGTCTTGCATGAACGTGCGATACACGCCCAGCATCTTGCGCGTCTCGATTTCGGCTTCGTCGTGCGTGGCGTGCGCGGTGTGGCCTTCCTGCCAGAGGAATTCCATCGTGCGCAAAAACAAACGCGTGCGCATTTCCCAACGCACAACGTTGGCCCACTGATTGTACAGGAACGGCAAATCGCGGTAGCTCTGCAGCCACTTCGCGAACATGTGATAAATCATCGTTTCCGATGTCGGACGCACCACCAACGGTTCTTCAAGCAGCTTGCCACCACCGTGCGTGACAATCGCAAGCTCCGGTGCAAATCCTTCAACGTGTTCCGCTTCCTTCGTC
>JBDTTO010000842.1:0-2288 GCA_039930585.1 Gemmatimonadaceae bacterium | reverse complement strand
TGCAACGCGCTTGCGCGACCTGCAGGCGACGGTCGAACTCGAAAGCCTTGTTAGTCGTGAAGCCGCGTTTCTCTACAACAACCTCGCATTGGTCGGTATCTGTTTTGCGACGTTGTGGGGAACGCTGTATCCGATCCTGTCTGAATGGGCGGGTGAAAAGCAGAACGTGGGCCTGCCGTTCTTCAATACGGTTAACGGTCCACTCGGCCTGTTCCTGCTGTTGCTGACAGGTGTCGGTCCGCTTATCGCGTGGCGTCGCGCGAGCCCGGCAAATCTCCGTCGGCAGTTCACATTTCCGATGCTTTCCGGCTTCGTCGTTTTTGCCACGCTGTTTGCACTTGGCATGCGCGACTGGTACGCGCTTGTCACGTATCTGCTGGCTGGTTTTGTGTTCGGCACCATTGGCCAGGAGTTCTACAAAGGCATTGGCGCGCGTCGTCGCATGTACGAAGAGAAGTTGCACACCGCGTCGTTCCGGTTGGTCACGCGCAATCGCCGTCGTTACGGTGGTTACATCGTGCACTTTGGCGTTGTAGTCATCTTCTGCGCATTTGGCGGATTGATGTTCCGGAAGGAATACGCGCCGACGCTCAAACAGGGCGAATCGTTTGCAGCAAAAGACGCTTACGGACACAATTGGGTGTTTACGAGTCAGGGCATTTCGCAATTTCAGGCGCTCAATCGCGATGTAAACGCGGCCTCGTTCACGGTCACGCGTGACGGCAAGAAGATGGGATTGATGTCCAGCGAAAAGCGTCAGCACGTTGACAGCCGCGGCAATCCCACGTTTGAGGCGAGCACCGAAGTTGCCATTCTTGGTTCGCTGCAGCAGGACGTGTACATGGTATTTGCCGGCCAGCCAACACCGGACAGCGTAGCGATCAGCATCTGGTTTAATCCGCTCGTTGTGTGGGTTTGGATTGGCGGAATCGTGATGGCGTTTGGTGGGTTGATCGTGATGTGGCCACAAGCCACGTCGCGCACGCGGCAAGGCTGATACATCGCCGAGTTGCCGGCGGCATCTGCGAAAGAAACGTTGGTACCGGCAGGAGTCTGAGTGTCCCGGAACGAAGATTTTTCGAACGCTGAAGTAACGTCGTCACCGGCACTGAACCGGCGCGAGTTTTTGTTACGCGCCACGCTTGGTGCTGGTGGTGTCGCGATGGCAATGGGTGCGATCAGCGCCTGGCCAGCAGCGGCGGCCGCGGCATCAAGCAAAGAAATTCGCGCGCATGCAAAAATGGCTGGCATGGAAGGAATGGACATGTCGATGCCAGGCATGAATGCCAGCTCGCCCATGCTTCAGGACAGTTCGCGCGCACAAGCTGGTGTCGTGAACATGGACGGCGAGTTCTACAAGCCCGTCAGTTTGCCTGCGCGAGCAAACGCGACTCCGAAGCTGAATGAAGATCAGATGGTTGAGTTCGAGCGACAGCTGGCGTGCCCGTGTCCGTGTACGCTGGACGTGTACACGTGCCGCACTACCGACTTTTCGTGTGGCAACTCTCCGGCGGTGCATCGCGACGTGCAGCGCATGGTGCAGAGCGGATACGGCGCTGACGAAATCATGCAGGCCATGATTGGTGTTTACGGCAACGGTATCCTGATGGCGCCACCCAAAAAAGGCATCAACCTTATTGCGTGGTTCCTGCCGTTTGCGGCGTTGGGAACCGGTGCAGTGTTACTCAATTCCATGCTGCATAAGTGGCGCAAGAATGCTGAGAGCGCGGTTGTTGTTGCGGCAAACGATGTCGCTGCCCGTCGTCCAGACTCTGGTGCGACTGCTGACGAAATGGCCCGTCTTCGCGCGGCTCTGCGCGACGACAACCGTTAGTTCCGAATCACAATGACTTTGCCCACTGAAGCACTGCCGCTGGCGGCTGGTACTGTACTCGCGCTCATTGCGCTGACTGTGGTATTGGCTCCGCTTATGTCGTCGGACGATGAGAAACCCGAAGCGCCATCTGCGGTAAAGGTGAAAGACCCGAACGCCGAAGGCACGGCAATCGCGGCGCTGCGCGAAATCGAATTCGACAAGGCAACCGGCAAGCTGTCTGACAAGGACTACGATTCATTGCGCGCGATGTACACGCGTGATGCGTTGGCCGAGTTGCGCGCCGCGGACAACCTTGCGACGAACGCTGCAGCTAACGCGAGTGGTCCGGTAACCGACGACATGGTAGAGGCGGCAATTCGCCGCGCAAAAAACGCGACGCACGATTGCACAGTGTGTGGATCGCGACGCGGAAAATTCTCGAGGTCGGCTACTTCATGCGGCGGGTTATTTC
>JBDTTO010000841.1:0-2293 GCA_039930585.1 Gemmatimonadaceae bacterium | reverse complement strand
TCGGATTGTTGCAGGCGATCTACGGAGTGAACGCATCGTCGCTGTAGAAGCCTGCATATGCGTGATGAGAGTCACGCGTGAGTTCGCACTTAGCACATAGTTAACGAGAACGAGTAATCTCGCGTCCACCAACCCGTCGTAGGTTACGGTTTGCATTACGAACGTGCCATGCGCCATCACATCGTGGTGACCGCGGCCCGAGGGAAATCGGCGGTTTTATAACCCCAATCGTTGACTTCCTGTGAGATTTGACCAAAGCTGGATCAGGATGAGCACCGTCGGAGCACTTAGTACTGTGCCGGCCCCGAAGACAGGGGCAATCGCTCGCACACCGCCTTGCGCACTCAGGACCCGCATGAAGCCGACAGACGATCTGAAAACCGCAATTGCGGAAGGATCCGAAGACAGCACGCCCGTTAGCGATCGGCGCCGGTTTTTGGCGTTCGGGGCAGCGGCGGCCGGACTGGCGGTCGCCTCGACGGCGAACGCCCAGACTTTCAAGTCGCCCACCCCCAGGTCACCCAAGCCGACTGTCGGCCTTGGTTTGCCTGTCGACGCCAGCATGAAGTGGAAAGACCCGGTGCTGCGCCTCATTCGGCGCGTGACGAGCGGCTTGTCAGCAGCCGAAATTGCGTCGGCACGCCAAATGGGATTTGCGGCGTACCTGGATTATCAGCTCAAGCCAAACGCAATCGACAACTCGGCGGTGGATACGTTCGTGAGCACGAATTATCCGATGCTGGCGATGCCGTATACAACGCTTGTCGCGCAAGATGCGAACGAAGTGAACAATCAGCTGATGGATGCGGCGTTGTATCGCGCTGCGTTCTCAAAGCGGCAGTTGCTTGAGCGCATGGTTGATTTCTGGACCGATCATTTCACGATCAGTCTGAACAAGGTTGGCATCCGCAAAGCCATTGATGATCGCGACGTGATTCGCAACAACGCATTGGGCAAATTTCCCGATCTATTGCGCGCGACGTCCAAGAGTCCGGCAATGCTGGTGTATCTCGATCAGAACCTCAGTCGATTTCCAACGCCAAATCAGAATTACGCGCGCGAAGTCATGGAGTTGCACACACTCGGCGTGAACGGTGGCTATACGCAGACGGACGTCGCCGAGCTGTCGCGCATTCTCACTGGGTGGAGCGTGAGTAACGGCAACTTCACGTTCAACCGCAACAATCACGACCGCGGCCAGAACGGCAACAAGGTGTTCCTTGGTCGCACGTTCCCGCCCATGTTGTCGACTGCATCGTCAACGGAAATGCAGAGAGAAGGCGAAGATGCAATCGACATGCTGGTCGCGCATCAAAGCACTGCGAATTACATCTCGCTCAAGATGGCGCGCTGGTTGTTGGCGTACGAACCACCGCAAAGTGTGGTCGATAAAACGGCGCAGGTGTACATGTCCACGGGTGGCGACATCCCGTCGATGATCAAAACGATTCTCACGCCGACAAATTTGATGGCGTCAGTTGGGAAGTACCGTCGACCGTTTCATTTCGCAGCCGCAGGCTTGCGAGCACTTGGTGCCAGCGTCGTGAACATCCGCGGCATTCGCGGTACGGCTGACACGATGGGCATGCCGATGTTTCAATGGGAACAGCCCAACGGTTATCCCGATCGCGTTGATTGGTGGTCTGGGTTGGTGTTGATGCGTTGGCGTTTTGCGAGCACGCTGTCCACGCAAACAAGCGCCACCACGACCAACGTCGATCTCACACGATTCAAGGCACAAGGCAACACCGCTGACGGTGTAATGAAAGTGATCGACTCGCAGATTTTTGGCGGAGAAATTCCACCCAATCTGCAAACACAACTGCTTGCATATCTGAAGGGCGGAACATTCAACGATGCACGCATACGCGAAGGTCTCGCGCTGGCCATCAGTTCCCAGCAATTCCAGTGGTACTGATGTCCACCTCAAACTTTAGCCGCCGAGACCACTCATGAGCGAACACGACGAAAATGGAGGTTGCGCCGAGTACCATGAGGTATCGCGGCGTGGTTTTCTGGGAACGGCCGGTGCCGTTGCAATTACGTCCCTGCTGCCAACGTGGTTACCGCGCGTGGTGCTCGCGCAATCAGCGTCCTCACGCGACATCATCGTATCGGTATTTCTAAGCGGCGGTGTTGACGGTATGTCGATGGTCGCGCCGTTTGGTGATCCCGCGTATTACACGTGGCGCCCAACCATCAACATCGCGCGACCGGATGCAGCAGGCACGGGAGCAAAACTTACGGCGCTCGACAACTTCGGGCTACCAACCCCGCTACTGGTCACTCGGAT
>JBDTTO010000840.1:0-2293 GCA_039930585.1 Gemmatimonadaceae bacterium | reverse complement strand
GTCCGTCCACGAGATCGGCCGAGAGATAGAAATCTTCGCAACCGGTGCAGTAGAGGCCGTGGTAGCCGCCGCGATACACGTCGTCAGGATTCAGGCGTGCAAGAAACGAGGTGACCGCGTATCTGTGCGCATCGCTGGTCGTGCGCACGAACGTGTCGGTCGAAATGTGAAGTGCGCTTACCAGCGATTCAAAGTGCGCGGCATTGTTGTCGGTGAGTTGTTGAACGGGAATGCCAAGTGCGCGAGCACTCAACACGTTCTTGAAGGCGTTTTCGTCGGTGCCGGTTTGAAAACGGACCGCATGGTTTCGCGTGCGTTGATATCGCGCAATGACGTCGGATTGCACGAGTTCCAGCGCATGCCCGATGTGTGGTGGCGCGTTCACGTACGGAATTGTGGTCGTGACATAAAACGGTTTTGACATGGGAAGCTCCGGAAAAAGAAAAAGCCCCCAAGTCGAAGACTTGAGGGCGAGAAGCGGTGCTGCGGATGAAGCGCGACTGCGTGCTACATGACTACGTCGCTCCCTCCAGAACCGAATCGGCCCGGGGGGTACGCATGCTTGTGGTGCGGCGTGGGAGCGAGGGGAGTGTCATGTAGTTCGGATGATGTGAATTCAGGTTAGTTGATCACGGAGGGGAATGCAAAGGGGAACGCATCTTTGGCGCCTTTATGCCGCACAGGATCTACACCTCGCAATGAACCCTAATTGAATCTTTGGATTTGTTGAGGCCGACATCGGCGCGCTCTACGTTCGGGCCGTTCACGCCGCGTCGTCGATCGACCTCGGAGGCGTTCCCCTGCATCCAAGACGAGTGCTGCTCGCCGGAATTCCCGATCTCTTGCGCGTCATTGTGCTCGATGCACTCGGGCGCGCGAACGATATACGCGTCGTGGCGGAAGTGCCCAGTCTCGCGTCGCTGGACGCGATGCGCGGCGACGTACCGGCCGACGTTGTGATTGCGGGGCTGCACAACGATGAGTTGCCCGAAGCCGCACTGCGGCTGCTTTACGCGCAACAGACTCTGACGGTGTTGGCCATCGTGCTCGCCAGCGGAGAAGCACAGCTCTGGCAAATGCGACCACAGTGCACCCGTCTGTACGACGTTACTCCAGAAAAATTGCTGGATGCGGTTCGCGCAGCTGCGACCGGGCGTGATCGATCATGATTGACGTCGCGCTCGACTTTCTTGGTCGCCAACTCAAGCCATATCTCGATACGCACACCGGCTTCGACGACGTGCACGTGGCGCCATCGCGTTTGGTGGACAACGCCGGGAAAATGGCGCTGGCCGACGAGACTGTCGGGTTGACACTGATCAACGTAGAGGAAGAGCGGGTTTTCAAAGATCAGGTTCCATCACAGAAATTCGTGAATGGCCAACATGTTGTGCTGGCCCCTGAGTTGCGACTGAATCTGATGGTGCTCATCTCTGCCAACTATGCGCAATACAACGAAGCCCTGAAGTGCCTTTCGTTGGTGTTCACATACTTTCAGACCAATCTGTTCTTCACGGTTGAACGGTACCCGACCCTCGAACCACGCATCGGGAAGCTGACCGTCGAACTGCAGTCCCTCACCTTTGAACAATTGAATCAGGTGTGGGCTTTTCTTGGGGCAAAGTACCTGCCTTCAGTCGTGTACCGTGTTCGCATGGTCACGCTGCAGGACGTCGCACCAATGGCAATTGGTGCGCCCATTACGAGCATCAGCACCACGTTGGGCAATCGATGAGCAGCATCAGCTTCCCCAGACTCTTCACGCTGGAAGTCACGCACAGCTATTACGAAGATCGCTGCAGGGATTTCGCGTTTGTTCTGGATGAAGCCAGCAGGCGATTAGCCGGGCGTGGACGGTTGGTCATGCGCGAGCGCGATGGCGTGTTGCATGTGTTGTACGAACAAGGCGAAGATGGTGCACCCATTCCGTCGCTGGCCGGCGAAACGCTGCGCATCGGCCTTCGACTGCAGAACCGGGCTTTTCTGAACTTCACGCAATTGCCGGCCGGTGTGCCGCCCCGGGTACTCGCCTATTCCAATTCGCAGAACGCGCGCGGACTTGATGCGCCAACGCAATTCGTTTTTGCAGGCGACGTGTTCACGCACACGCTGGTTTCAACGGATCGATCGATCGATGTCGCAATCGTTGATTCAGCAGGCGCTGACGCACATGTGACGAAGGTGGGGGTTGGCGAAACGTCGACATCCTTCGATCTGCGCAACGTGCGCCGCGGACCGTTCAGCGTTGAAGAACGGTTCAACGGACAGGTGACGCGGTCGGACTACTATCTGG
>JBDTTO010000839.1:0-2294 GCA_039930585.1 Gemmatimonadaceae bacterium | reverse complement strand
TCAAGGAAAAACATCATATCACGTACGTGGCGTTGCATGACGCGCCCGACACCGATCCCGCGTTCGCACAAGCCAGCGAGTACGCGACGACGGTTGTGCGAATTCCGCACGTGCAACCGACTCGCTCGCAATCCAAATACTGGACTGATCTCGCGCAGAGTTTGTTTTCGTCATTGCCGTTTGCTGTTTGGCGCTACAAGTCAGCCGTGCTTACAAAGTGGCTTGAGCAAAACGCCACGCCTGACAAATTCGACGTTGTTATTGTGGATTTTCTGGCGCCGGCTGCGGGAGTTCCTGATTCGCTGCGTGTCCCGGTTGTGTTGTTCGAGCACAACGTCGAAACCGAGATCTGGCGTCGGCACGCTGAAACCGCGACCAGCTTTGCGAAGCATCGACTCTTTCGATTGCAGGAAAGTCGCATGCGTGCCTTCGAGAAAGAGTGGTGCAAACGCTCCGATCTCGTTGTCGCGGTTTCGGACGCCGATGCAATCGCGCTTGAAAAAGACTTTGGCGCGATCAAACCCATCGCCGTACCAACGGGCGTTGATACCGAATATTTTCGCCCGCAAGGAAACGCTGCGCGTGAAAAGGCGCTGTTCATCTTTGTCGGCTCGATGGACTGGCTGCCGAACGAAGAAGGCGTAAAGTGGTTTTGTCAGTCCGTTTGGCCAGACGTCCGGAAACGCATTCCAAACGCGCGCTTTCGTATTGTGGGCCGCTCTCCATCGGCCGCGGTGTTGGCGCTCGCGGACGAAGCGAGTGGAGTTGAGGTCACTGGATCCGTGCCGGATGTGCGGCCGCACCTCGAGGCCGCGACCGCCATGCTTGTGCCGCTCCGGATTGGTGGCGGGACGCGTCTCAAGATCTTTGAGGCGATGGGCATGGAGTGCCCCGTGATTTCAACGACGATTGGTGCAGAAGGCCTTCCGGTGACCGACGGCACGCATCTGCTGATTGCTGACTCGGCCGCCCAGACAGTGGCAGCGTGCGCTGATATTGTTAGCAACTCTGCGAGAGCATCGTCTATTGCAGATAACGCCGCGGAATTCGTGCGGCGGCATCATTCGTGGACTGGAGTGGCGCAGGCATTCAGTGATGCTTGCGACGAAGCTGTAAAACGATTCAACAAAACCAGGGGAATCTGATGGCGCGAGTCAGTGTGTTCGGTCTTGGGTACGTCGGCTGCGTGTCGGCGGGATGCCTGGCCAAGGAAGGACATGAGGTGGTTGGCGTCGATGTCGCAGCCGAAAAGGTCGACCTCGTCAATCGCGGCACCGCCACCATCGTGGAAGATGGTGTGCAGGATCTCATTGCTTCCATGGTTGCCGCCGGCCGTTTGCGCGCCACCACCAACGTCTCGAAAGCCGTTGCCGAAACAGACGTCTCGCTGGTCTGCGTTGGAACACCATCGCGTCCGAATGGCGGATTGAACCTCGCCTACGTTGAGCGTGTGTGCACGGAAATTGGGGAAGCGATTCTGGCGAAAGGATCAATTCACACCGTTGTCATTCGCAGCACTGTGTTGCCGGGCACCGTACACGATGTCGTTATTCCGGCGCTCGAAAAGTCATCTGGCCTTAAGAGCGGCGTTGGATTTCACGTGTGCGCAAATCCTGAGTTCCTGCGCGAAGGCACCTCAATCAAGGACTTCTACGATCCGCCGTTCACTGTAATCGGATCGGAAAGCGAAGAAGGCGCGCAGGCCGTTCGCGATTTGTACGGCGGTCTTGATGCCCCAGTATTCGTCGTGCCGGTTCGCGTGTCCGAAATGATCAAGTACACTTGCAACGCGTTTCATGGTCTCAAGGTCGCATTTGCGAACGAGATCGGAAACATTTGCGCCGCGCAGGGCATCGACAGCCATGAAGTAATGCGCATCGTGTGTGAAGACCGCAAACTCAACATCTCGGCCGCGTATCTGCGTCCGGGCTTTGCATTTGGTGGTTCATGCTTACCCAAAGATTTGCGCGCCGTAACGTTTCGCGCGCGTGAACTTGATGTGGAAACACCGTTGCTGCGTTCCGTACTGGAGAGCAATGCGCTGCAGGTCGAACGTGCGTTCCGCCTGATTGTTGACAGCGGCAAACGCAAAGTTGGCGTGCTTGGATTGGCGTTCAAGCCTGGTACCGACGATCTCCGCGAATCGCCGTTGGTCGCGCTTGTAGAACGTTTGATTGGTCGCGGATTTGAAGTGCGCGTGTACGATCGGTATGTGCGCGAAGCGCAGATTACCGGCGCCAACAAGACGTTCATCGAGAAGGAAATTCCGCACATCTGGACGTTGATGACGGAAA
>JBDTTO010000838.1:0-2299 GCA_039930585.1 Gemmatimonadaceae bacterium | reverse complement strand
GACGACTGGCGCACGCGGTGCGCCGCCACGTGCGAGCGCGACCGCGCGACTTACGGCGGAGCGAGTATCGCCGCGACCGCCCAATGGACGCAACGCAGTCAATGCGGCTTGTAGTTCAGCCGGTGTTCCGCCTGTGACCTTGCCTTCGGCGGTTACCAACCAACCACGATCTTCGGGAGCGAGCGCGCTGATCAGCGATCGCGCTTCCTTCTTGAGTTCATCGAGCACTGGTTGGCTGGCAATCACCAATCCACTGCTCATTGAGTTGTCGACGACGATGGCAACGGCGATTGGCGAGTGTCCAACGCCCGCGAGCTTTGCAATCGGTCGTGCAGCGGCGAGTGCGAGTGCGATACACGCGATCAACCGCAGAATCAGCAGAATACGATTCTTGAGTTTGCGCTCTTTGCTGTGTTCGCGCTCCATCCGCAGCAGATACCGTACTGCTGGAAAGTCGACGACGCGTCCAATGCGCCGACGCAGCAAATGTACGAGCAGCGGAACGCCGGCCAGCGCCGCCAGCCCAAGGAAAAACGGTGCGAGAAATGCCACGATTAATTCTTAGAGGACCGAAGGCGCGCCGCGGGAACCGGTGCGGGCTACGAGTTCGCGCATTGGGCGATTGTATGGCTCGTTTGTGAGCGCCAAAGTGTAGCGTGCGCCCGAACGTCCAATAGCGGCACGCCATTCATCAACCGCTTCGGTGACCGTCGTGCGATATGCCTGCGCAATGTCCGCGGTCGCAGCGGGAACCTGCACGCCCGACTCCGGATCGCGGTACATCGCTTCGCCCTCATCGGGAAAATCGCGTTCGACCGGATCCATGATGTGTGCGACCAGACACTCATGACCGCGTGCCCGAAGCGCGCGTAGCGCATCCGCCACCGGTTCGGCTTCAACCAGCAAATCGGACAGCAGCACCACAAATCCGGGACGCTGAATCATTCCACCGGCGCGATTGAGTGCGGCGACAACATCGGATTTTTCGCCCCCGCCCGGTTCGCTGAATGAAGTCAGAATGCGATTCCACTGCTTTTGTGAGCCGCGTGGAGGAATGACTGTCCGCACCTGGTCGTCAAAACGCACCAGACCAACCGCATCCCGCTGGCGGACCAGCAGCAATGAAAGCGCGGCTGCCAAATGTTCGGCATACGACATCTTGGTGAGGCGCGTGTCGCTGCCCGACCAGTGCATCGACTTGCTGACGTCCAACACCACGACGCACCGAGCGTTGGTTTCTTCCTCGAACAGCTTGACCACCCAGCGATCGGCGCGGGCGGCAATTTTCCAGTCGAGGTAGCGCAGGTCGTCGCCCGATTGGTAGGGGCGATGTTCGGCGAACTCCACGGAAAATCCCTTTCGGGGCGACCGGTGGAGACCGTTGATGAACCCATCCACTACCCAACGAGCCACCAATTCCAGCCGCCCAAGGGCGGCCAGAGCGGCAGGATCGAGCTGGTCGGCGCGCGGTGCAGTCATATGCCGGTAAAGTGGTCAAGTGCACTCGCTGGCACCACCGTGTCTGGCCAGCCCGCGCGTGACGGGGACCACGCGCTGCTGCTTTCCGCTACTATTCCATGTTACCCGAAAACCCTGCTGGCCCGTTTGATCTCTTGAGCCCCACGCCCGTTGCAACTCGATCGGATCCGAAATTTCTGCATTGTCGCACACATCGACCACGGCAAAAGCACGCTCGCCGACCGGTTGATTGAAAAAACCGGCACCCTGCAAAAGCGCGAGATGAAGTCGCAGGTGCTTGATACGCTGGACCTGGAGCGCGAGCGCGGCATCACCATCAAGTTGAATGCCGTCCGCATGACGTACAATGCGAATGACGGCATCGCGTACGAGCTCAACCTCATCGACACTCCGGGGCACGTGGACTTCACCTACGAAGTCTCGCGTTCGCTTGCCGCCTGCGAAGGCGCAATTCTGGTTGTCGATGCTTCGCAGGGTATTCAGGCACAGACGCTGTCGAATCTGTTTCTGGCCATGGAGGCCGGACTCGAGATCATTCCGGTTCTCAACAAGATCGATTTGCCGGGCGCCGAGCCGGATCGTCGGCGTGCGGAAATTGTGACGCTGATTGGGTGCGCGCCGGAAGACATTCTGGCGGTGAGCGGCAAGGAAGGCACGGGCGTTCCCGAGTTGCTGGAAGTGATCGTGGCTCGCGTGCCGGCGCCCAAAGGCGACGTAAACGGACCGCTGCGCGCGCTGATTTTTGATTCGTACTACGACAAATATCGCGGCGCCATTCCAAGCATTCGCGTGGTTGATGGCGAGATCAAAAAAGGCACGA
>JBDTTO010000837.1:0-2306 GCA_039930585.1 Gemmatimonadaceae bacterium | reverse complement strand
TTGCCAAACGCATGGCACACGCCAAAGTCGTCGCATCGCACCTGGTAGAACGCATTGTGTATGTCAAAGCGATCAACTGCATGCGGTGATTGCTTGAGGGCCGACGTTGCTGGTTGTATTTCCGAGGGAGAGCGGAGTGAGTTGGTTGCCGTGTGCATGAAGGTGCGTTTGCATCGGGTTCAGAAGTCCGGGGGGGCTTCTCCGATTCGCGACGCATCGGTGGAAACTGGTGAATGGTCAGGCGAGACCACGATCCAAACGACGGGGTGATTGGTCAGGCGAGACCAGGCACCAAATGCAGGGGCGACAGGTCAGGCGAGACCTCAAGCCACAAACGATTCGGGCAAATGGTCAGGCGAGACCGGTAACCCGAAATGGCGACACCGCGCTGCGCAGATTTCACGTTCGAGATTCGGGTACATTCGGATTTCGCGCCTGAACTTTGGGCAGCGCGGTGCGTTGATGCCCGGATATATTCCGGTTCATGTCAAAAAAGCCCACCATCGTGCTGGACGCGCGCGCGGTCGATCGTACGCTGCGCCGCATGGCCGATCAGATACTTGAGTTAAATGACGGTACGGACCGTCTCATCATCGTCGGAATTCAACGCCGCGGCGTGCAACTCGCCGACCGGATCGTCAAAATCATCGATTCGCAGGAAGGCGTAACAATTCCGCGAGGCGCGCTCGACATCACGCTCTATCGAGACGATCTGCAAACGGTTGGTCCTCGCCCGGTTGTTGGCGCGACTCACTTGCCATGGACGATTGACGGACAACGCGTGGTGATTGTCGACGACGTGTTGTACACGGGTCGCACGATTCGCGCGGCGCTTGACGAACTGGCGGATTTCGGTCGCCCGGCGCGCATCGCACTCGCCGTGCTCATTGATCGCGGTGGTCGCGAACTGCCCATCCACGCCGACATCGTTGGCAAACGAATTGACGTTGTTGAAGGACAACGCGTCGATGTGTTTGTCGAAGACCTCGACGGCCAGGAAGGAGTCTTTGTTGCCGAACCGGGCGACGCGTGAAGGGCATTCTTGGTAAAGACCTGCTCGGTCTCGAATATCTGACGGCGGAACAGATCAACACGGTGCTGGATACTGCCACACCGCTCAAGGAAATTTCACTTCGTCAGATCAAGAAAGTGCCCACGCTGCGGGGCATGACGATTGTGAATCTGTTTTTCGAAGCATCAACGCGCACGCGTATTTCGTTCGAATTTGCCGAAAAGCGATTGAGTGCCGATACGGTGAATGTCGCGAGCAGCGGTTCGAGTGTGTCGAAAGGCGAAACGCTTGTTGACACCGCGCGCAATCTCGAAGCGATGAAGATTGACATGGTTGTCATTCGTCACCCAGCATCGGGCGCGGCGAAGTTTCTCGCTGAGCGCATTGAATCAAACGTGATCAATGCTGGCGATGGCATGCACGAACATCCCACGCAGGGGTTGCTTGATTTGCTGACGCTGCGTGATCGGTTCGGCGATTTGAAAGGACGTCGCATTTGCATTGTCGGTGACGTGCTGCATTCGCGCGTTGCACGATCAAACATCTGGGGCCTCACGAAACTTGGCGCTGAAGTCGCCGTGTGCGGGCCGCGATCGCTGCTGCCAAACGCCATCGAAGAAATGGGCGTGAAAGTATTTCAGCGCATCGAAGCAGCCATCGAATGGGCCGAAGCATTGAACGTATTGCGCTTGCAACTGGAGCGCATGGAAGCCGGTTATATCCCCTCGCAACGCGAATACAATCGTGTATTCGGCGTCACGCGTGAGCGCCTCGAACGTGCGCCACGTGAACTTCTCATCCTGCACCCGGGCCCGATGAACCGCGGCGTGGAAATCGATTCAGACGTGGCCGATGGGCCGCATTCGGTCATTCTCGATCAGGTCACCAACGGCGTCGCCATTCGCATGGCCGTGTTGTACCTGCTGTCCGGCGGACGTCCGGAACAAGCCATTGTTGCGAAAGCGGGAGTGCCGTGATGAGTGCTGCAAACACGCGAGATCTGGTGCTCAAGGGCGGACGTATTGTCGATCCGTCTCAAGGCATGGATGCAGTTGGTGATGTACTGCTACGCAACGGAAAAGTTGAAGCATGTGGCGGATCGCTGGGAACGCCAGACGGCGCAGAAGTTGTTGACTGCGGCGGTCTCGTCGTAACACCCGGCATGATTGACGTACACGTGCATTTGCGCGAGCCAGGCCGCGAAGATGTCGAAACCATCAAAAGCGGCGCACACTCGGCCGCTGCGGGCGGATTCACTGGCGTTTGCGCGATGCCAAATACGAAACCCGTTACC